>DAHVRS010000105.1 GCA_027322375.1 Brachybacterium sp.
GCCGGGCAGGTCCAGCGGCGCGAGGTTGCGGTCGCTGGACTCCCAGAACAGCGCGTAGCTGCCGATCCCGATCTTCATGCGGTGGTCACTCCGTTGTGGTCTGCCGGTCCATGCGGCGCATCAGGGGACGCGCTGCGGTGCTGGCGCAAAGGTACCCACAGAACAGCCAAGTGGTCAACCGGTTAGCCACTGAAGGACGCGCGGCAGGGTGAAAGGTCTGGCGAGGAGGTGGCGGAGGCGGGCTGAGAGCGGCGCCGAGGCAATGGAGGTGGCCTGAGAGCGACGCCGAGGCGGCCATCCCGTCAGGAGTGTCGGAATGAGGGCTTATTCCGACAGCTCAGAGGGGATGGGCTTGCGGCCCGACTCCGGCGAGGTGCGTGGCGGGGCGAGGTGCGCGAGGAAGGCGCGCAAAAGTGAGGGTGCGTGAGGCGAGCGGAGAGCGAGAGCTGCTCAGTCGGCGGCGGGCGACTCGGCGGCGCGCAGCAGGCGCGCCCGGGCCGAGGCCATGTGCACGATCATCGCGGACGCGGCGCGGTCGCCGTCGCGTGCCTCGAGCGCGGCGAGGATCGCCGAGTGCTCCTCGAGGGCGAGGTGCATGTCGTCGGCCTCGTGGACGGCGCGGTCGTTGTAGACGCGCAGCAGCTGGCGGCTCACGGCCAGAAGGTCGGTGACGATCGGGTTGCCAGCGGCGACGCCGAGCACGCGGTGGAAGGCGGAGTCCGCGGCGACGAAGGTCTCGAGGTCCTCGAAGCCGGCCTCCATCCCCTCGATCGACTCGCGCAGGGCGGCGAGCTGCTCCTCATCGACGCGCTCCGCGGCCAGGCGTGCGCAGTAGCTCTCGAGGCCAGCACGCAGCTCCATGAGCTGGTCGGTGCTGCGCTCGCCGATCATGAGCCCCCAGCTCAGCGTCTGGGGGAGGAGCTCGCTCGCGGCACCGCGCAGGTAGGTGCCGGAGCCGGGGCGCACGTCCACGATCCCGAGGATCTCGAGCGCCGCGAGCGCCTCGCGCACCGCGGAGCGGCCCACGCCGAGTGCGGTCGCGAGCTGACGCTCCGGAGGCAGGCGCGTGCCCGGCTCGAGGGAGCCGTCGGTGAAGAGCTCGAGCATCCGGCCCGCGACGCCGGAGACCGGGGTGCCTGCGGGCACGGCCGACAGCGCCGCGGCGAGAGCGTCGGAGGGGCTGTCAGGGAAGGCGGGCATGTCAGGAAAGGTACCAAGCCCGCCCCGTCGGCCGCGCGGAGCGACCGCACACTCGCTCCGCGACCTTGTTCTTCGTGCGTTCGTCCCGTTCTTCGCGGACCGCTTCCCCTCGCCGATCACTTCCTATAGGATCGATGGCAACCGTGATCCCCTGAAAGGACGATGATGTTCACCGCAGAGAACTGGCCCATCGGCGCCAACATGCTCTCGTTCGGCAATCGCACGCCCGACGGCACACCCACGCTCGAGGCCTCCTCGAGCGTCTGGGCCTCCCAGCTGCGGCAGGTCAAGGAGCTCGGCGTCGACCAGATCGACCCCACCGATGCCTGGCTCCCGCTCGCGAAGCTCTCCGATGAGCGCATCGAGGAGTTCCGCCGCGTCCTGGACGGCGAAGGGCTGACCCTTTCCTCGATCTCCATGACCCGCAACTCCGTCGTGGACGTCGAGCGAGGCGAGGAGAACCTCGCGGACGCGCTGCGGTTCATCGAGATCGCCCCCAGTTTCGACGTCACCGTCGTCAACACCGGCTTCATGCAGGACCTCACCCCCGCGCAGGCCAGTGCCATCTGGTTCTGGCTCGCCGACGGCCATGTCGACGATCCCGCGCTGCGCGACCTCGCGATCGAGCGGATCCGCACCCTGGGTGATGCAGCCCGGGCCCAGGGCATCCAGGTCAGCCTCGAGATGTACGAGGACACCTATGTGGGCACGGCTGATGACGCAGTCGCCTTCGTGCGCGACGTCGACCACGAGGCCGTGGGTCTGAACCCCGACATCGGCAACCTCGTGCGCCTCCACCGCGAGGTCGAGCCGTGGGAGGACATGTTCGAGAAGGTCCTGCCGCACTCGAACTTCTGGCACATCAAGAACTACACCCGCGACTTCGACCCCGCGACCGGCGCCTACTCGAGCGCACCGATGCCGCTGAAGTACGGCTACATCAACTACCGCAGCGTCATCCGTCGCGCGCTCGAGCTGGGCTACACCGGTCCCTTCTGCTGCGAGCACTACGGCTCCGACTCCCTCGGCGTCATCGCCGAGAACGTGCACTACATCCGCCAGGTGCTGGCCTCAGCCCTGGCCTGACGCCGCACCCCGTCCCGGCCACGGCCGGGGCGGGGAGCGACTCCCGCGCGCCCCGGCGCGCATCCACGAGAACGAAGGAGTTCCCTGATGGATCCCGTCCTGCTGATCGCATTGGCGGTCGGCATCGCGCTGATCGTCATCATCGTCCTGAAGACTCGGCTCGACGCCTTCGCCGGGCTGCTCATCGCCTCGGTCGTGATCGGCCTGATCGCCGGGCAGTCACTGCCCGGCATCGTCGGCTCGATCAAGACCGGCTTCGGCAACACCCTCGCCTCGATCGGGATCGTCATCGGTCTCGGCGTCGCGATGGGCAAGATCCTTGAGGTCTCCGGTGCGGCGCAGGCCATCGCCGTCGCCTTCCTGCGCCTGTTCGGCAAGGGCCGCGAGCCCTGGGCGATGACCTCGATCGGTGCGCTGATCTCGATCCCCGTGTTCTGCGACTCCGGCTACGTGATCATGAACCCGCTGGCCAGGGCCATCGCAAGGGTCAAGCAGTACGGCTACGCGACCCTCGGCATCGCCCTCGCAGGCGGCATGGTCATCACCCACCACTTCGTCCCGCCCACACCGGGCCCGCTCGGCGTCGCCGGGATCCTCGAAGTCTCCGTGGGGTCCGTGATCATCGCGGGCCTCGGCTTCACCGTGCTGATGATCCCCGTGGTCACCCTGTACGCGAAGTGGATCGGCCCGAAGGTCGAATCCTCCATCTCCGAGGAGATCCAGGAGACCGTCTACGGCAATGTGCGCCGTGAGCGCAGCGCCGCCACCGTCGGTGGGGGCGGGGTCGCGCTCGCCGATGGGCCGGGCACCTCGGGCGCCTCGGGTGCCGCTGGCGCCGACGCGGCCGACGAGCTCGCCGCGGCCGCCGGTGCCTCGGACCTCGGGGAGGCGCCCGCCGGTGCCCGCCCGCACAAGGTGGGCGCCGTCGTCGGCCTCCTGCCGCTGGTCGTCCCGATCCTGCTGATCGTCATGAACACCGTGGTCACCGCCCTGGACATGGGCGCGCAGGGCACGGCGCTCGCCGCCGACTACGAGCCCTCCACCTGGGCGAGCCCCTTCGTGTTCCTCGGCGACCCGGTCATCGCGCTGCTCATCGGCCTGGTGCTGTCCGTGTACCTGCTGCTGCCGCGCTGGACCCCGCGCGCGAAGAGCCACAAGTGGCTCGCCGATGCGGCCGCGGATGCCGGCCTGATCCTGCTGATCACCGGCGCGGGCGGCGGCCTCGGCCAGGTCCTGCGCGACACCGGCATCGGTGACGCGCTCGCCGCAGCGATCGGCGGGCTCCCGCTGCCCACCTTCCTGCTGCCCTTCCTCATCGCCTCGATCGTGCGCGTCGCGCAGGGCTCGGGCACCGTCTCCATGATCACGGCCGCCTCCGTCACCGCGCCCGTCATGGCGATCATCGGGCTGGACCCGCTGGTCGCGGTGATGGCCTGCGTCGCCGGCGCCATGGTCTGCAGCTACTACAACGACTCCTACTTCTGGGTCGTCACCAAGTTCCTGGGTCTGGACGGCACCGCGGCGCTCAAGGCGCACTCGGCGCTGACCACCGTCATGTGGCTGGCATCCATCCCCATGCTGTTCGTGTTCAGCCTGATCATGGGCTGACCAGCTCCGCCACATGCACGCCGGGCCCACCATCTATCTCTCACCATCGAAGGAGAACCTCATGACCCTCGAGACCCGCACCATCCAGCCCTTCCCCGCCCAGCGCACCGCGATCGTCACCGGCGCTGGCGCGCCGCGGGGCATCGGCCGACGCGTGGTCCGCAAGCTCCTGTCCCAGGGCTGGAGCGTCGTCGCCGCCGACCTCGACGGCGCCGCGGCCCAGGAGTTCGCCACCGAGATCAGCGCCGAGCTGCCCGCCGACTCCGGCCAGAAGGTCCTCGGCGTCGCGGTCGACGTCGCCGACCAGGCCTCGGTCGACGCGGCCTTCGCCCGCGTCGACGCGGAGATGCCGCAGGTCGTCGCGCTGGTGAACCTCGCCGGCATCCCCAGCCCCCACTCGATCTTCGAGATCACTTCGGAGATCTGGGACCGCGTCATGGACGTCAACGCCAAGGGCACCCTGCTCATGACCCAGGCTGCGGCACGCCGCATGATCGACGGCGGCGTGGGCGGGCGCATCGTCAACACTGCCTCGATCACCGCGCTCGACGGCGGCGGCACCTTCTCCAAGACCGGCTACGCCGCCGCGAAGGCCGCGATCCAGGGCCTGACCCGCGGCTCCGCCCGCGAGCTCGGCCAGTACGGGATCACCGCCAACGTCATCCTGCCCGGCCCGATCGACACCGACATCATGGGCGGCACCCTCACCGACGAGCGCAAGGAGGGGATGAGCTCGAACATCCCGCTGCAGCGCGTGGGCCAGCCCGAGGAGGTCGCCGGACTCATCGGCTTCCTCGTCGGTGAGGATTCCAGCTACGTCAGCGGCACCTCGATCAGCGTCGACGGCGGCAAGCACATGCACTGAGCTGGCGCTGGGCCAGGCGCTGCATTCGATGTCGCGCCTGGCCCACGGCCGCTCCCCGGAGACTCCGCAGAAGGAGCCTCCGGGGAGCGGCCACCCACCCGACCACCCCTGGTCAATATCCAATAGGATCGCTAGACTGTTCGCCATGAGCCCCGTCCCGGCCGCACTGCGGCACGGAGCCGTGGCAGTGACGGCGCCCTCGTCCGAGAGGCGCCCCGGACGAAGGAGTTCCCCGCATGACCATCTCCACCGTGACCATCGTCGGCGCCGGCTACATGGGCGGAGGGATCGCCCAGGTGCTCGCCATCGCCGGCTTCGACGTCACCATCGCGGACGTCAGCGTCGAGAACGCGAACGCCTCCCTCGAGCGCCTGCGCCGTGAGGCGCGCGAGTTCGAGGAGCAGGGCCTGTACGCCCCCGGCTCCGCGGACCTCGTCGAGAAGAACATCTCCGCCGGGAAGACCCTCGAGGAGGCCGTCTCCCAGGCCGACTTCATCGAGGAGGCGGTGTTCGAGCGGCTCGACGTCAAGCGCGACGTGCTCGGCACGATCTCGCAGCACGCCCGCCCCGACGCGATCATCGGCACCAACACCTCGACCATCCCGGTCAAGGAGCTGGTCAGCGCGGTGACGAACCCCGAGCGCTTCCTCACTGTCCACTTCTCGAACCCCGCCCCCTTCATCCCCGGCGTCGAGCTCGTCGCAGGCGAGGCCACCTCCCCGGAGACCGTCGCTGCGGTCAAGGAACTGCTGTCGACGTCCGGCAACCAGGGCGCGCAGGTCGCCGACACCCCCGGCATGGTCCTGAACCGCCTCCAGTACGCGCTGCTGAAGGAGGCCACCTCGATCGTCGAGGAGGGCGTCGCCACCGCGGAGGACGTCGACACGATCGTCCGCACCACCTTCGGCTTCCGCCTGGGCTTCTTCGGCCCCTTCGCGATCGCCGACCAGGCCGGCCTGGACGTCTACGCGAACTGCTTCGTCACCTTCGAGGACGCCTTCGGGGAGCGGCTGGCCACCCCGGCCATCCTCACCGACGCCGTCGCCGCGGACCGCAAGGGCGTCAAGAACGGCAAGGGCCTGCTGGGCGACTACGACGAGGCGACCGCCGCCGAGCTCATCGCCTACCGCAACAAGGCCTACGCGAAGATGTCCCAGCTCCTCGCCGAGCTGGGCCCGGCACCGAAGGCCACCCCCGCCGAGGGCTGAGCCTCCGGCGCCACCCGAAAACCCAGCCGACGGGCACCGCTCGTCACTCCACCCCGACGGGCTCTGTCCGTCTCCACTCTGACGGGCCTCGCCTGTCACCCGGGCACCGCTGCCCGGACCTCGCGCCGCACGCCCGGGGTCCGCGCCGCGGCCCGGACCCCGGGCGTCGACGCGTCCGGGGCCATCCCGCCGGGGCGTCGATGCCCCTTGACCCCAGGAGTCCTCCCTCATGGAAGAGCTCGTCCTCGCGGACCGGCCGGTCTGGCTGCTCCTCACGATCGCGGTCGTCGCGATCGCGGTCCTGCTGGTCCTCATCATCAAGGCGCGCCTGCACGCCTTCTTCTCCCTGCTCATCGTCGCAGTGCTCACGGGCCTCGCCGCCGGAATCGGGGTGGCCGACGTCATCGACGTCGTCATCGCCGGTTTCAGCTCGACAACAGGCACCGTCGCATTGCTGGTCGGCTTCGGTGCCGTACTGGGACGTCTCATCGAGATCACCGGCGGCGCGCAGGTCCTCGCCGACAAGATGCTCGACACCTTCGGGGAGAAGCGCGCACCGCTCGCTCTCGCCGTCGCCTCGCTGTTCTACGCCTTCCCGATCTTCCTGGACGCTGGCTTCATCGTGATGCTGCCGGTCATCTACACGGTCGCGCGGCGCCTGGGCGGCTCGTTCATGCTCTACGTCCTGCCCTCGATCGCGTCGTTCATGATGATGCACGCGCTCCTGCCCCCGCATCCCGGCCCCACCGCCGCAGCGACCGTGATGGGCGCCGACGTCGGCCTCGTCATCGTCGTGGGCCTCCTCATCGGCCTGCCCACCTGGTACTTCGGTGGTTACCTCGTGGCCCGTGCGATCGCGAAGCGCTACCCGGACACCCCCGTCCCGGCCCTGCTCGGCGAACCCCGTGATGTCCCCGCCGAGGATCGCCCCGCATTCGGCGCGATCCTGCTCGTGCTGCTCATGCCGCTGGGGCTGATCTTCTTCAACACGGCCCTGTCCACCATGGAGAAGGCCGGCTCCGTCTCCGACGAGAACTTCCTCTTCCAGCTCTCCCGCTTGATCGGTGCGACCCCGGTCGCGATGGCCCTGTCGGCGCTGGTCGCGATGGTGCTGCTGTACGTGCTGCCGCGCCGCCGCGCCGGCAAGCCCGTGGGCGGCCTGCTCGAGGAGCTCGTCGACGACGCGCTCGCGCCCGTCTGCTCGATCATCCTCATCACCGGTGCGGGTGGCGCCTTCGGCCGCGTCCTCACCGAGACCGGGATCGGCGGCGAGGTCGCCGCGGGACTGGACGCGATGGGGCTGCCGCTCATCATCGCGGCCTACCTCGTGACCATGGCGATGCGCGTCGCGCAGGGCTCGGCGACCGTCGCCGCGACCACCGGCGCCTCGATCATGGCCCCGGCGATCCTCGCGGGGGACTACGGTTCGGTCGCGGTCGCCGCGGTCGTCATCGCGATCGGTGCCGCCTCGATCGGCTGGTCGCACGTGAACGACTCCGGCTTCTGGCTGATCGGCAAGTTCTGCGGCTTCGACACCGTCACCACGTTCAAGACCTGGTCCCTCGTGGGCACCACGATCTCGCTGGTCGGTTTCGCGCTGTCCGCCGTCGTGTTCGTGATCGCGGCGTAGCGCTCCGGCCCCGATCTGACAGGGTGGGTGCCCGAGCACCCGTCGCTCCAGCACTCCTGGCCCGGCGCCCGTCGCCCCGGCACCCACCCGTCCTAGCCCGTCGTCCCTGGAAGAAGGCCCCGTGTCCGCACCCGCCACCACCGCCCGTCGCCTGCTCGTCCTGGACGACGACCCCACCGGTTCGCAGTGCGTGGCCGGACTCGACGTCTCCTTCACGACTGACCCCGCCGTGCCCGCGCAGGTGCTCGCCGACCCCGGCAGCGCCTGCTTCGTGCTCACCAACACGCGGGCGCTCGAGGAGGCCGACGCGATCGCGCGGAACCGGGAGCTGCTCGCCGGGGTGCTCGCCGCGGGGATCCCGGCGCGCGGCCTTCACGTCGTCTCCCGCTCCGACTCGACCCTGCGCGGTCACGTCCTCGCCGAGCCGCACGCGATCGCGGACGAGCTCGCCGCCCACGGCGTCGAGGTGGACGCCTTCGTGTTCTGCCCCGCGATGATCGAGGCGGGCCGCTTCACCGAGGGCGACGTGCACCATGCCCGTGTGGGCGGCGAGGTGCGCGAGGTCGCGGACACCGACTTCGCCCGTGACGCCACCTTCGGCTACACCAGCTCCGACCTGCGCGACTTCCTCGCCGAGCGCTCCGGCGGGACGCTCCAGGCGACCGACGTCCTCTCCCTGTCCCTCGAGGACATCCGCACCGGCGGCGTTCCGCGCGTCACCGAGATCCTCGCGGGTGCACGCGAGCGGACCTGGGTGGTCGTCAACGCCACCGAGTACTCCGACATGGAGGTCGTCGCCGAGGCGATGGCCGCGCTCGAGGCCGAGGGCCGCACCTTCGTCACCCGCTGCGCCCCCTCCTTCGTGCGCCCGCTCGCCGGGCAGTCCGGGGCGAGGGTCGTGGACCCCGCCTCGCTCGAGATCCCCGCGGACCGGCTCGGCCACGGCCTCGTCGTCGTCGGCTCCCATGTGGGGCTGACCACCCAGCAGCTGCGCGTGGTCCAGAGCCGCGGCACCCTCGTCGAGGTCGAGATCCACGTCCCCACCGTGCTGGGGGAGGGGCGCGCCGCCCACCTCTCCGAGGTCGCCGAGAAGATCCGCACCACCCTCCAGACCTCCGACTGCGTCGTCTACACCAGCCGTGACCTGGTGCGCACCGACGACCCCGCCGAGTCCCTCGCCATCGCCCGCAGCGTCTCCGACGCCGTCGTCGAGGTGGTCCAGCAGGCGCGTGGCGTGAAGCCCGCCTGGGTGGTCGCCAAGGGTGGGATCACCTCCCACGAGGTCGCCGAGAACGGGCTCGGGATCCGCCGCGCCCGCGTCGAGGCCCAGTTCTGGCCCGGCCAGGTCTCGCTCTTCTCCGCCCAGGAAGCACCCGATGAGGTGCTCGGCATGCCCTACGTCGTCTTCCCCGGCAACGTGGGCGGCGAGGAGGCGCTCGCCGACGTGGTGGACACCCTCGCCGCGGCCGTCGCCGCCCGCTGACCTGCACATCCCACACCTGCCCACCGCGCTCGTCCGGACCTCAGGAGGATCCTCATGACCATCACCCCCACCGTCGCGTGGATCGGACTGGGCGCGATCGGTGCCCCCATGGCCCGCGCCCTCGCCGGAGCGGGCCTGCCCGTCACCGCCTTCGACCTCTTCCCCGCTGCGCGCGAGGCGATCGCCGACGTCGCGACCACCACCGCCACCGCCCGTGAAGCGGCGCGCGGCGCGGACGTCGTCGCCGTCATGGTCGCGACCCCCGCCCAGCTCGACGCGGTCCTCTTCGGCGAGGAGGACGGGATCGACGCCGAGCTCAGCGCGGACACGCTCCTGCTGATCATGTCCACCGTCGGCCCCGCCGCCGTGGACGCCGCCGTGGAGCGCCTCGCCGGCACCACCACGCGGATCGTGGATGCGCCCGTCTCCGGCGGCGCCACCCGCGCGGCCGACGGCGACCTGCTCGTCATGGTCGGCGGGGCGGAGGCCGATGTCGCCGATGTGCGCCCGGTCCTCGATGCTCTCGCCTCGAACGCCCCCGTCGTCGGCCCGAATCCGGGCGATGGCCAGCGGTTCAAGATCGTGAACCAGCTGCTGTGCGGCGTGCACATCGCCGCGGCCGGGGAGGCCCTGGCGCTCGCTGACTCGATGGGCCTGGATCTGAAGCAGGTCCACGAGGTCCTGGGCACCGGCGCGGCCGCCTCCTTCATGTTCGAGGACCGCGGCCGGCGCATGGTCGACAGCGCCTACGACGACGTCCGCTCCGCGCTGACCATCTTCGTCAAGGACATGGGCCTGGTCGCCGAGACCGCCGCCCAGGTCGACCAGGAGGTGCCGCTGGCGACCTCCGCACAGGCCCTCTACCGCCGCGGCAGTGAGGCCGGCTGGGACCGCCGCGACGACTCGATCGTCTACCGCGTGCTCCGCCCTGAAAGCGACAGCCCCGAGACTGGCGGGCCCGCGACCGACTGACCAGGCACCGGCCGCCCCGTCGGCCGCGCCCGCACGACCACCGATCTCGAAGGAGAGACAGACATGGCAGAGAACCCCCTCAGCGGAGCCGTCGAGTTCGCGAAGATGCTCGCGGCCGGCGGGCTGCGACTGGACCCGGTGGCCTCGGCCCCCTCGATCGAGGACCTGCGACGCCTGGCGAAGAAGCGCCTGCCCACCATGGCGTTCGACATCGTCGACGGTGCCTCCAACCATGAGATCACCCGCGACGCCAACGAGACCGACCTGCGCGAGGTCCGCTTCCGGCCGCGCTGGCTCACCGACATCTCCCACATCGACACCGCCACCAGCGTGGACGGCATGGATCTGCAGCGCCCGTGGGTGCTGGGACCGCTGGGCCTGCAGCGCATGATCGGCGGCGAGGGCGAGCTCGGCGCGGTGCGCGCCGCGGGCCGCGCGAACATCCCCTTCACCATCTCCACCGCCTCGAACTGGACGATGGAGGAGCTCGCCGAGCAGGCCACCGGCCCGCTCTGGTACCAGCTGTACATGTACAAGTCCGACGCGATCGTCGAGAACCTCATCTCCCGCGCCGAGGAGATCGGTGCCGAGGCGCTCGTGGTCACCGTGGACGTGCCCCTGAACGGCAAGCGCTACCGCGACCACCGCAACGGCATGTCCATCCCCCCGAAGATCACGCCGCAGAACGCGATCCAGGCAATCCGGCACCTGGACTGGACCCGCTCGATCATGCGCCCGCCCGCGATCGGGTTCCGCAACCTCAAGGACCAAGTCCAGGGCGACAACGCCGTCTCCCACCAGGAGTTCGTCGCGAAGTACCTCGCGAATCTCACCCTGACCTGGGAGAGCATCGAGGACGTGCGCCGCCGCTGGAACGGCCCGCTCTACATCAAGGGGATCCTCACGCCCGAGGACGCGCGCCGCGCCCGCACCGTCGGCGCCGACGGCATCTACGTCTCCAACCACGGTGGCCGCCAGCTCGACTCCTCGCCCAGCACCATCCGCGCCCTGCCCCTCATCGTCGACGAGGTGGGCGGGGAGATGACCGTCGTGTTCGACTCCGGGGTGCGCACCGGCGATGACATCGCCAAGGCCCTCGCCGTGGGCGCGGACCTCGTCTCCGTGGGCCGCGCCTGGGGCTACGGCAACGCCGCCGCTGGCGAGAATGGCGTGCTGCGCGCGATCGAGATCCTCGACGAGGAGCTCGAGCTCGCCATGGGCCAGCTGGGCGCGACCAGCATCGACGCGCTGGACCGCAGTTTCGTCGAATACCCCGAGGCCTGGCACGGCGCGGGCATGCACCGCGAACCCGAGCCCGCCCCCGCCACTGAGGAGACCCGCTGATGAGCACCCCCTGGAAGCTCGCCGTCACCGCCGACTACGCCGAGGCGGACGGCTCCACCATCTACGGCGACATCGGTCTGGACGGTCTCGCCGCCGACGGCATCGAGTGGTCCCTGATCGAGACCCCGATCCAGCCCGGCGCGCTCGAGGGCTTCGACGCAGTGTTCCTGCTCAGCGGCACCCCGCTCGGCGAGGAACAGCTCCAGGGCGTCACCACCCTCAAGCACGTGGCCCGCTTCGGCGCCGGCTTCGACGCGGTGGACCTCGAGGCCTGCGACACCCGCGGCATCACCGTCACCAACGCCCCCACCGGGCTGCGCGTCCCCATGGCGCACACCGCCCTGACCTTCCTCTTCGCCCTCGCCCACTCCCTGCTGCCCAAGGACCGCCTGGTCCGAGAGGCGGCCTGGGACCGCAAGGCCGAGCACCGCGGCCCCGGCCTCGGCAGCGCGACCATCGGGATGGTGGGCCTCGGCGGGATCGGGCAGGAGACCGTGCGCCAGATGCGCGCCCTCGACCTCGACGTCATTGCCTGGAACCGCTCCCCGCGCCCCGAGTTCTGCGCCGAGGTCGGGATCGAGCAGCTCGAGCTCGACGAGGTCATCGCCCGCAGCGACTACCTGATCCTCACCGTCGCCGCGAACTCCGGCACCCGCCACCTCATCGGGGAGCGCGAGCTCGCGCTCATGAAGGACTCCGCCTTCCTCATCAACATCGCCCGTGGCGCCGTGGTCGACGAGAAGGCACTGATCACCGCGCTGCAGGAGGGCACCATCGCCGGAGCCGGGCTCGACGTCTTCGAGGTCGAGCCGCTGCCCGCCGACAGCCCCCTCATCGGCCTCGACAATGTGGTGCTCTCCCCGCACGCCCTGTGCTGGACCGCCGACTTCGCCGCCGCGACCGGCGCGGAGGCGCTCTCCGAGGTGCGCGCCGTCGCCACCGGGAACAGCCCGAAGAACATCGTCAACAACCCTCGTGGTGGGGCGGAGGAGACACGATGAGCGAGCGCTCCGCGGCCGACGAGGCCCGCATCTCCGATCTCACCTGCGTCATCACCGGTGCTGCCTCCGCCCGCGGCATCGGCCGCGGGGGCGCACTCACCCTGGCCCGGCGCGGCCGGCCCCTCGCCCTGCTCGACCTCGACGCGGCCGGGCTCGCCACCGCCGCGGAGGAGGCCCGCACCGCGGGCGCCCCGCACGTGGTCACCGCGCAGGTCGACATCGCCGACGAGGCCTCGGTCGACGCTGCGCTCACCGCTGTGGAGCAGGACGCTGACGCTCCTGCCGTCGGCGCGCTGGTCAGCTGCGCCGGCATCGCGAACCCCACCCCGTTCCTGGAGATGACCAGCGCCGACTTCGAGCGCACCCTGCGCATCAACACGCTGGGCACCTTCCACCTGGCCCGCCGGGTCCTGCCCGGCATGCTCGAGCAGAGCCTGGGCCGGATCGTCGCGATCGGCTCGACCGCTGCGCAGGATGGCGGCGGCAACTACTCCACCAGCGCCTACGCCGCCTCGAAGGCCGGAGTCGAGGGGCTGCTGCGGGGCCTGGCGAAGGAGACCGCCGGCACCGGCGTCACCACCGCCGTGATCGCCCCGGCGAACATCAACACCGACATCATGGGCGGCCCCCTCGAAGGGGAACGGCGCGCACAGTTCGTGGCCCGCACCCCGGTAGGCCGGCTCGGCACCACCGAGGAGCTCGGCGAGCTCGTCGCCTATCTCGTGGGCCCGCACGGTGGGTTCACCACCGGCGCGACGTACAACCTCAACGGCGGCCTGCGGGTCGGCTGAGCTGGGCCGACGGGCTCTCAGCGCAGGCGCGAGCGCGCCTCGCGCAGCACCACGGGCGGCGTGGCCGACGACGAGGAGTCGCCTGCCGCAGCCCCGTCGTTCCCTGCAGCGTCGGCCCCGAAGCCCTCGCGGAGCCGCGCGAAAGCACCGTGCAGGTGGACGCGCATCGCCTCCTCCGCCGCATCGGGATCGCAGGCCTCGACCGCCTCGGCGACCGTGATGTGCTCCCGCTGCGTCTCCCGCCCCTCGAGGTCGACCTGGTGAAGCCGGAAGACGTGCACATGCGTGTGGAGCCGGTGCATCGCGGTGGTGAGGAAGCTGTTGCCCGCAGCGTCGATGAGCGACCGATGGAACCTCTGGTCGCACAGCGCCCGCTGCGCCAGGACCGTCCGGTCCATCCCGTGGAGTCCGGCGAAGATCTCGACCTCGTGACGCAGGATGGGCGCCGGGTTGTGCAGGCGCGTGGTCGCCGCCTCCCGGGCCGCCCATGGCTCCAGCAGCAGCCGCAGCTCGAACAGCTCTGCGAGTCCCGCCAGGTCGATCAACGGCGTCACCGCGTAGCCGCGAGCGGCGATGCGCACCACGAGGTCATCGCCCTCGAGCCGGTTCAGCGCCTCCCGCACCGGGGTCGGGGAGACGCCCAGGCGCTGCGCCTCCCCGCTGATAGAGATCCGCGCCCCGGGTTCGAGCTCGTGCTCGATGATGCGCGTGCGCAGCGCCTCGTAGACCCGGTCCTGACCGCTGCCGACGCTCCTGCTCACGATCGGTTCCTCCCTGCGCCGCCCGGGCCGCCGCACAGCGCGGCGACCCGGTGCACGAACGCGGGGATCAGGATCCCACCAGGGATGGCAGCCATGTGCTCACTGCGGGAACGAAGGTGATCACCAGGAGCACCAGGATCATCGGCACGAAGAACGGCAGCACGCCCTTGATGACCTGTGTGACCGGCACCTTCGTCACGGAGGAGAGCACGAAGAGCACGAGTCCCACTGGCGGGGTCAGCAGGCCGATCATCAGGTTGAAGATCATCATGACCGCGAAGTGCGTCGGGTCGATCCCGTACACGTCCGCGATCGGTGCGAGCACCGGGACCAGGATCAGGATCGCCGCGGTGGGCTCGAGGATCGCGCCCACGATGAGCAGCAGGATGTTCACCAGCAGCAGGAAGATCAGCGGCCGGTCCGTGATCTGCAGGATCAGCTCGCTCATCACCTGCGGCGCCTGCTCACGGGCGAGCACCCAGCCGAACAGCGCGGCGCTCGTGACGATTACCAGCACGCTGCCGGTGGTCTCGACGGTGGAGGCGGCGATGCGGCCCAGCGTGCGCCGGTTCAGGGTGCGGTAGCACAGCGCCAGGATCCC
>DAHVRS010000107.1 GCA_027322375.1 Brachybacterium sp.
CACGCGGTAGGTGACCCCGATCCGGTGGGACTCACCCGGGGCGAGCGCGACGAAGCCGTCCTTCGCTGCGGCCGGCTCGATGCACACGAAGCCGGGCCAGGAGTCATCGGGCATGTCATCCATGCCCTTCGCGAGCTCGTCCCAGGGGTTCCACACCACGGTGCGGCTGGTCCCACGGGTCTCGGAGACGAGGGTGCGCCCGGCGACGGGGTCGGTGAGGGTGACGGGACCGGTCGCCTCGACGATCCGGTCCGTGGAGCCGGTCAGGCGCAGCAGCTCCGCAGGCATGACATCGGCGGCGAGATCGCGGGTGTTGTCGAGATACGGCGCCCCCTCGAGCCCGCTGATCTGGATCTCCCGCACATCGCCGACGGCGAGATAGGTGTGCAGCGCCGCCTCGAGCTCGAGCGCGCGGACCGTCGCGGTGACGGTGAGATCCACGGCGAGCTCAGCGCCGATCCGCACCTCGAGCCGCGCGGTGAGGGCACGCACATCCTCCGGGGTGCTGAAGCTCAGCAGCACGTCCTCGCCCTCGGCGCTCGCGGCGATGAGGTTCCAGCGGACATTGCGCAGCCAGCCGTGCTTGACAGCCATCGCCTGGTCACGGCCGGGACCGAACCAGGGGCCGACCAGCGGGATGCCGCCGCGCACCGCCACGCCCGGGCCGAAGCCGGAGTCGGGGCTAAGCCACAGCACCTCGCTGCCGCCCGCAGGCACCCAGCTGATCAGGTGCGCGCCGTCGAAGAGGAGCGTCGCGGAGGCAGCCGGGGTCTGGACGAGCACGGCGTCGACGCCATGCGCGGTGCCGACCCGCACCCCCTCGGGCAGCGGAGCATCGGGGACGACGGGGGCGGTGGTGGGATTGGCAGGATCCGGGGACGGGGTGGTCATCATGGCGTCATCGTCCCACGTGGGTGGACTGTTCCGCGGGGCCTTCGGGCCCGACGGGCAGCGCGGGCAGGCCCTCGGCCGCGGCGGAGACGGTACGGATGAGCAGCAGCCACACGTACACCACCACCGCCTCCCATCTCGAGGGCGGTGAGGTTCAGGTAGCCGACCCCGAGGTGCAGGATCACGAGCGCCACGAGCATCCCGAAGGCTGCGGCGGTGAAGGCGAGCAGCCCGCCCGGCAGGCCGCGCAGCAGCACCGGCAGGGTCACGAGGGTCAGGGCGAAGACGACCACGAGCAGCGTCGCCACAAAGTCATGCCAGGGCACGCTCCCCGTGCGGGAGATCAGCGCGACCAGTGCCACGAGCACCCCGACCGGGGTGAGCAGCACCCGCACCGTCGTCACGACGTAGCCGGGCTCGCCGTGGGCGCGGGCCCAGCGCTCGAGATCGTGCGCGAGGAACTTCACCACCGTGACGAGGGCGAGCCCGGTGAGCAGGAGGGAGAGCCCCACGACGTCCAGGACGCGCCGCCCGACCCGCCTGGACCTGTACCAGGGCAGGGCGGCGAGGGTACGGGTCACGAGCACCACCGCGGAGGTGCGGTGGCGCAGCCGAAGACGGCGAGCGCGGCGACCTACCCGATCGATCCCGCTCCGGCCAGCGGCGCCGTCCCGCGCAGCGCGAGCACGCCCACGAGGAGACCGGCGAGCGCACCGAGCACGCCGACGGAGAGATGGATGCTCTCCGCGCGGGCTGCCTGCTGGGAGGTGGACGCTGGAGGGGCGGCGGGAGCGGTCACATGCTCAGCCTACGGACGCGATCGGCACCGCGACAGGGGTGACGGAGCCATCACGGCGTCCGGTCGGCTCGGGCAGGTCGATCGGCTGTCCCGCCTCGGAGCAGGCCCGGGCGGGATGCGGCACCACCCAGGCGCCGATGAGCGCGTCCTCACCGCGCAGGAAGCGGTGGCAGCGCATGCCCGCGGTCGCACGGCCCTTCGCCGGGAACTCGCTGAAGTCGCTGACCTTGAGCGACCCGGTCTGCAGCAGCGGCAGAGTCGCGGAGCTGCCCGCGATGGTGACCACGTCCGCCGGGGCGGTCACGTCGATCACGCCGAAGGAGAGAGCCTCGGCGCCTGCGGCGAGCTTGATGCCCGCCACACCACCGGCGCCACGGCCCTGCGGCCGCACTCCCGAGGACGGGAAGTGCAGCAGCTGCGCGTCGGAGGTGATGAACACCAGGTCCAGGTCCTCGTCCTGCTCGAGATCGACCACGCCCACCACGGAGTCCCCGTCCTTCAGCGAGATGATCTCGAAGCCGTCCGAGCGCGGGAAATCGAGCTGGACGCGCTTGACCACGCCGTGCTTCGTGCCGAGGGCGATCGCGCCGCCACGGGCGATGTCCTCCTCCGCCACGCGCACCAGGGCGAGCGGCCGCTCGTCCTTCTCGAGGTCGAGCAGGTCCGTGAGCCGCGTGCCACCGGCGAGCGAGGGCGGGCCCGCCGTCGGCGCGAGCGAGGGCAGGTCCACCACGGACAGCCGCAGCACGCGCCCGCGATCGGTGGCGACGCCCACGGTGGAGCGGGTGGTGGTGCGCAGCTGGGAGACGATCACGTCATGCGCGGCGCGTGCCCCGTCCCGCGGCTGCAGCTCCTCACCGGCCACCCGGGCGATCAGGCCCGTGCCGGTCAGCAGCACCCCGCACGGCTCGTCTGCGACCTCGAGGGAGCCCGCCGCAGCGGCGACCGGCTTCTCCGAGGCCTCCAGCAGCACGGTGCGCCGTGCATCGCCATGCTCGGCGGCGACGGCGGCGAGCTCGTCGGAGACCAGGGCGCGCAGCACCGTCTCGGAGCCCAGGATCTCTTCGAGCTGCTCGATCTCGCGGCGCAGGTCGTCGCGCTCCGCCTCGAGGTCGATCTGCGAGAACTTCGTCAGGCGGCGCAGACGCAGCTCGAGGATGTACTCGGCCTGGATCTCGGTGAGGTCGAAGACCTGCATCAGCCGGGTCCGCGCGAACTCCGCATCATCGCTGCTGCGGACGATCTGGATGACCTCGTCGATGTCCAGGATCGCCAGCAGCAGGCCCTCGACCAGGTGCAGGCGCGCCGTGCGCTTGCCGAGACGATGCTCGGTGCGGCGCCGCACCACATCCAGCCGGTGAGCGACGAACACCTCGAGCATCTGCTTCAGGCCCAGGGTGCGCGGCTGGCCGTCCACGAGCGCGACATTGTTGATGCCGAAGGACTCCTCCAGCGGCGTGTACCGGTACAGCTGCTGCAGCACAGCCTCCGGCTCGAAGCCGGACTTCACCGTGAGCACCAGGCGCATGCCGTGGTGGCGGTCGGTGAGGTCCTGGTAGTCGGTGATGCCCGTGACCTTCTTGGACTGCACCGCATCGCGCAGCTTCTCCGCGAGCTTCTCGGGGCCCACCTGGTACGGCAGCTCGGTGACGATGATGCCCTTGCGGCGCGAGGTGACGTTCTCGATCCGGGTCGTCGCGCGCATCTTGAAGGAGCCGCGGCCGGTGCGATACGCATCGCGGATCCCGTCCAGGCCGACGATCCGCCCGCCCGTGGGCAGGTCAGGGCCGGGCACGAAGCGCATGAGCTCCTCGAGTTCCGCCTCCGGATGGTCGATCAGGTGACGCGCCGCAGCGATCGTCTCGACGAGGTTGTGCGGGGCCATGTTCGTCGCCATGCCCACCGCGATGCCGGAGGCGCCGTTGACGAGCAGGTTCGGGAACTGCGCCGGCAGCACCTCGGGCTGGGTGAGCTGGTTGTCGTAGTTCGGGACCATGTCCACGACGTCCTCGTCCAGCGAGTCCGTCATCAGCAGGGCCGCCTTCGCCAGCCGCGCCTCCGTGTACCGGGCGGCGGCCGGGCCGTTGTCCAGCGACCCGAAGTTGCCGTGCCCGTCCACGAGCGGCAGGCGCATGTTGAAGCTCTGCGCCATGCGCACCAGGGCGTCGTAGATCGCGGTGTCGCCGTGCGGGTGCAGCTTGCCCATCACCTCGCCGACCACGCGCTGGCTCTTCACATGCCCCTTCTCAGGGCGCAGGCCCATCTCGGACATCATGTAGAGGATGCGGCGCTGGACGGGCTTGAGACCGTCGCGCGCATCGGGCAGTGCGCGGGAGTAGATCACGGAGTACGCGTACTCGAGGAACGAGGACTCCATCTCGCTGGTGACGTCGATGTCGACGATCGTCTCGTCGACCGCGTCGCCACCGGCGCTCGGCGTGGTGCTT
>DAHVRS010000029.1 GCA_027322375.1 Brachybacterium sp.
ATGTCCCGGTGGACGATCCCGGCCTCATGCGCGGCGACGAGCGCCTCGAGCACCTGCGCGGTGATCGCGAGGGTCTCGCGAATCGTGAGCTGCTTCTGGGCGACCAGGCGGGCGCGCAGCGTCTCGCCCTCGACGAGCTCCATCGCGAGGTAGATGCGGTTCTCGTCCGCGCCCTGGTCGAAGACTCCCACGACGTTGCGGTGGGCGAGCCGGGCGGCGGCACGGGCCTCGCGGCTGAAGCGGCGGCGGAAGTCCTCGTCCGTCGCGAGGTGGGGGTGCATGATCTTCAGCGCGACCACGCGGTCCAGGCGCTCGTCATGACCGCGGAACACGGTCGCCATTCCGCCGCGCGCGATCGGCCCCTCGACCCGATAGCGGTCGTCGAGGAGCAGGCTGATGCCGGGGGAAGTCGACGTCGCCGAGCTCACGAGGCCAATCTAGGTCCCACCGGGTGCTTCGCACGGCACCGACACACGGGAGCTGTCCGAGATGTCGGACTCATCGAGGCTGGGGTGCGGGGACGGGCGGGCTCGTGGCACTCTGGTGCCGTGGACGACCTCGACACCCTCATCACAGACTGGCTCACCCTCCCCGATGTCGCACTGCGACTGGACGTGGAGGTCTCGCGCGTACGGCGCCTGATCGAGGACGGCAAGCTCGTCGCGATCCGCCGCGGCGAGCCCGAGGTGCGCATGATCCCCGCCCTGTTCCTCAACGAGGACGGCATCATCCCGCACCTCGCCGGGACCCTGACGATCCTGCGCGACGGCGGCTGGAGCGATGAGGAGCTCCTGACCTGGCTGTTCACCGAGGACGACTCGCTGCCAGGCCGTCCCGTGGATCACCTGCGCCGCGGCCAGCGCGGCGAGGTGCGCCGACGCGCCCTCGCCCTCGCGCTCTGAGTCCGGCTCTCCTCTGCGCCTCGGTCCTGTGCTGACCTCGACGCGGGGCTGACGCCCGGCGTCCCGTCTGCGCTCAGGCGGGCAGGGAGTCGACGTCGGTGGCGAGCGCAGCGAGGGCGTCGAGCCCCTCCCGGCCGAGCGCGCCGAACGAGGTCGCCGCACCCAGCAGCTCTCGGCCTCGTGCTGCACGATGCCGCACCTCCTCGGCGACCGAGGCGACCGCGCCGGTGTCGATCATGAGCTGGTGCACCTCGGCGATCTCCTCCGCGCTCGCGTCCGCATCGCCGACCACGCGTCCCAGGAGCTCCCGACCCTGCGCGTCCGCGGCCGCTTCGGCGCGGGCGAGCAGCACCGTGCGCTTCCCCTCGAGGATGTCCCCGCCGATCGGCTTGCCCGTCGCGCTCTGCTCGCCGACCACGCTGAGCAGATCATCGCGCAGCTGGAAGGCCGTGCCCACCTCGACCGCCCAGTCCGAGAGCGCCGTGAGCGCAGCGTCATCAGCGCCGGCGAGCGCGGCACCGGTGCGCACCGGGCGCAGCACCGTGTAGGGGACGGTCTTCCAGCGGATCACGGACAGCGCGGCAGCCTCGGCATCCGGTGTCGAGTGGTAGCCGCCGGCCTGGTGGAGGATGTCCAGGAACTGCCCCGACATCACCTCGGTGCGCAGCGCATCGAACTCCGCCCGGGCGCGGCGCACTGCGGCGGGCTCCCCGTCGACCGCGGCGGCGACCTGCTCGGCCCAGCTCAGCGCGAGGTCGCCGAGCACGATCGCGATAGCGACCCCGAACTCCTCCGCGTCCCCGAAAAGCTCCCAAGCGCGGTGCCGCAGCGCCCACTGCACGTGCATCGCCGGGCGTCCCCGGCGCATGGGGGAGTGGTCGATAACGTCGTCATGGAGCAGCGCCGCGGCCTGCACGAGCTCGATCGCCGCGCCGTGACGGGCCAGCGCCTCGAGCTCCGCCTCCGTGGGCTCGCGGCCGAGAGCGGCGACCCCGCCCCAGAAGCAGAAGCGCGGCCGCAGGAGCTTCCCACCGGCGAGATAGCCCTGCAAGTCCTCAACGAGTCCCACGGCCTCTGGCGCGATCGGCCCGAGCTCCTCGGCACGGGCGGCGAGCTCCTCCCGGGCGATCCCGGTGACACGGTCGGTGAGGCGAGCGTCCAGGGCGGTGACGAGGGTGTCGGGGGTGGACGCGGCGGAAGAGCTCATCGGGCGGAAATCCTTTCTCGGGGCATGTCGATCCTCCCACGCCGAGCTGGGGACGGCCTGTCCAGGCCGCCTCGCCCTCACTCATCACCGCCCTCCCTTCCTCCGTCGCGACCTCCCTCCACAGGGAGCTCCCGTCCCCACTGCGAGGTCCTTCTCCCCGCAGGGCTCTCCGCTCCGCAAGGGTCATCCCATGACCACTGACATCA
>DAHVRS010000116.1 GCA_027322375.1 Brachybacterium sp.
GGTGCTCGCTGTCGCGGCCAGCCACCCGCACATGTTCGGCGTCCAGGTCGCGTGGGGTGAGGCGCTGGACGCGCCGGTGCTGGTCTGCGCGGCGGACGAGCAGTGGATCGGGCGCCGCTCGGACCGGATCGAGCTGTACGAGGAGTCCCGGGAGCTCGGGCCCGGGTTGAGCATCCACCGCATCGGAGGCCACTTCCCCGGCAGCGCGATCGCGCACTGGGCGGGCGGCGCCGAGGGCCGCGGGGTGGTTCTCGCCGGTGACACGGTCGCTCCCAACCCGGACGGCAGGACGGTGGCCTTCCTGCGCAGCTACCCGAACAGCCTCCCGCTCTCCGGGCGGGTGGTGCGGGGCATCGCCGACCGCCTCGCGGCCTTCGACTTCGATCGGGTGGTCGGCAACTTCGCCAACTCCGTCGACAGTGGAGCGCGCGATGCCGTCGAGTGGTCTGTGCAGCGGCACATCGCGTGGGTCCGCGGTGACCATGACGCGGAGACCGGCGTGCTGGACGACTGACGCCACCAGGGTGGACGCCGGGATGGGATCCGCGATGAAACCGGCTGACGGCGTCGTCGCGCGGGTGATGAACCCCTCGTCGTGCCTACGCCCCGGCGTCGTCGCGAATCTGGATGAGACGTGCGCGCCGATCTGCGGTGAGCACCTCGGGGCTGCCGAAGGTGAGGTCCCCCGCCCACGGCGCGTCCACGGCGCCGAACGCCCGGAGGAACGGCTGTGCCCGCTGGGAGACCGAGCCGGAGACGCCGAAGTGCGCCAGCAGGTCCTTGACCGGGAGGCCCCCGCGATGGGCGCCGAGCCGGTCGTTCACGGTTGCCACTGCCCAGGCGATCGCCGCCGCCGCGGTGGTGTCCTTCGACCGCCGGCGGAACACCGCGGGGTCGGTCGCGGCGGTACGGGCGAGCACGCGACGGAAGGCGGTGCGCAGCTCGACGTCGAAGAGCTCCTCCGCGCAGCGGTCACACAGGCGGAGCACCTCGGCCACCCGGGGGTGGATGTCCTCCGGGATGCCTGTCCACCGGAAGTCCTCGTCGGGCAGCGGGGTGTCGTCGAGGTCGGCCAGTGCCTGCTCGCTGCCGACGGCACGGACGGCGAGCTCTCGCTTGTGTGTCGCGTAGTGTGCGACGAGCTCGTCCAGGTCCAGGCCCCCGGGCGAACCGAGGTGGCTCGAGCGGGCGGATGGCCCCGCGGTGATGAGCTCGAGGTAGGCCGGTTGGTACGCGTCGACCGCCGCGAGCGTCTGCTCGGTGAACTGGCGGGGGATCTGCCGGAGGCGGTGGGCGTAGCGGACCATGGCGCGCAGCACGGTCGGCATACGCCGCAGGTACACGGGGCTTGCCATCACCTTGCGGGGGTACCAGTCCGTGAGCAGGATCTCGACGTTGACCATGCTCCAGCGCCACGGGGAGCCGCCGCTGTACTCCGTGGTGAACCACAGGAGATCCTCGGCGATGGCCGCGTCGTCCCGGCGCGTGAGCCCGGCGCCCTCCGCCGAGCGCAGGAACTCATCGGCGAGAGTCGACCTGGCCTCATCGGTCCACTCCGGCCGCTCGAAGCCGGTCCCGCCGGCAGGCAGCAGGCCGATGACCCACTCGACCATCGGGCGGGCGGCGGGCCAGGTGTCGGTCTCGAAGCGGGGCACCGTCATGGCGCCGGTCTCGATCGCCTGCGCGATCTGCGCGCGGGCTTCGGCAGGGTGGAGCTCGGTGAAGGTTATCGCCTCGGGTTCGTCGGTCAGGGCGAGGAACTGGTCTCGGAAGCCGGCGAGGTCGCCTGGGATCACGAAGCCGTCCTTCGCCACGGTCCCCAGGTTGTGGTCGATGTACACGACGGCGGTGAGCTCATGACCGTCGACCAGACGCACGGAGACGATGGTGTTCTGCCCATCCCCGAGCACGTCCGCCGACGCCGCGGTGGGACCGGGTTCGGCCTCGTCGAGTCCCAGCAACCACGCCGGCATCGCGTGGTCCCGGCGTCCCGCCTCGCGACGGGCGCGCTGGGCGAGGTGGTTGTCGGACAGCAGATGGCTGAAGGCGAGCAGGAGGGCGGTGGTCTCCGGCGCCGAGTGGCCGATCAAGGTCTCGAGGAGCAGCGCGGCGTCGGGACGCTCCTCGGCTGCCTGCGGGTCGAACGGGTCATGGGTGCGGGGGTCGAGCGCGGCGACGATCGAGCTGGCCAGGGCGAGGAAGGCGAGCGGATCGGGGTCGGACAGCGCTGCGCTGATGCTGCCGAGGAAGTCGGCGGGAGACGAGGCGGCCGGCTCGGGTTCGCCCACCACCCGGAGGTGTCGGCGGCGGTCTGCGGGACGTCGTCCGTGTCGTCGGCTGGTCACGCGCCCACGTTACGCGAGGGGAGATCGTGCTTGGGGGCGTCGAGGGAGTGGGGCGGTCAGCCAGTGTCGAACGATCGGGCGGTCTCCTGGAACCGCGTGTCGCCGGGGCGCTTCGCGAGGCACCGCCCGATCAGCTTCCGAGCCTGAGCGATGTCCCCGCGCCGGTGTGCGAGCACCGCAGCGAGGTGGTCGTGCTCCGGACCGGCCAGCGCCGGGTGGTCGGCCAGCCGATCCAGCAGCTCGGCGCCATCGGTGCCCTGCAACTGGTCGAGCAACAGCAGGTGCCAGTCGGCGAGTGAGTCGGCCCGGTCCTCGGCATCCCTCGCCCGGGAGCGGCCTCGGCCCGGTGCCGATCGCGGGGAGCTCGCCGCGGCGGCGTCGAGCGCGGCGAGGTAGTGCGAGGCGAACGACTCCCAGTGGTCGGGGATCTGCAGCATCCCGCTCAGCACCTGGGCGAGCGTGGTCTCCTTCTCGGCGACGCTGCCGAACCCGTATCGGGTCCAGCCGTAGGGTGCCTCCCAGCGCAGCAGCTGAGGTGCGGCGCGTTCTGCGAAGCCGGGGAAGCCGTGCCGGTCCCGGAGCCGTGACCACAGCATGGCGACCGCGTCGGACACGACGAACCCCGCCGCCTGCATCGGGTCCTCGGAGCGGAACAGGTCACGCTCGCGGGTCTCGCAGGCGAGGTCGACCAGCAGCTCGACGGCGGTGGCCGCGGTGTCGACGTCCTCGTGCCGGAGGGCGGCCTGCGCGTCTTTCGCAAGGCTCCGGAAGGCCATCCGCCAGCGGGACCGCTCCGTGGGCGAGACGCGCCGGTCGCCGGCCAGGTACGAGCCCCTACGGGCGAGGTCGACGAAGTCGCGCACCTGACGCAGGACGAGCTCCGGGTCCGGCGGCTGCTGAGCCCGTGCGCGCCGCCGCGCCTCCTGCTGCGGGTCGAACTGGGCCTCGATCCGCTCCCGCAGCTGAGCCGAGCCGCGCCAGTACAGCGTCCACAGCGCCTTACGCAGCGCGGTCTCATCGAGCCTCGCGGCCCGCTCGTAGAACTCGTCGCGGGTCAGCCGGTGTTGAGCCACAAGCGGGGAGCGTACCTGGGAGCTGCGCTGGCGGAGGTCCACGCGCCGCTGCCGGGACCCGTGCCGGCGGGCGTGGCGTGCGGCGTCGGCGAGTAGCCGGTAGCGGGCGACGGCTCCAGCATTGGGCTGCTCACCAGGGAGGACTCCGCCAGCTTGCGCGGGGGCCACGAGGCGGGGCGGGTCGGCCAGCTCGTCAGGCAATCCGGGTGCAGCGGCCCCGCGGTCGACGAACAGCCGCACCGCCGCAGTCCCGTGCTGACCCCGGCCGGCCCTTCGCCCGATCGGCTGCTCGTTCTGTTTCCCTACAGGTTGGCGAGCCAGCTAACCTAAGCCCTGCAAGCGGTATCGACGGACTTCCCCTTCCGGATATGTCCCCACCGCACGAGTTCTCGTGCCGTGAGGGATGCACTAGGTGGGCGACGTCCGAATCAGCGCAGCAGCGCTCGCCGATGTGGGCAGCGGTGACTTCTCAGTGTTCGAGGACAGGTTGCTCGACCACCTGCTCGACCTGGGCGTCGGAGCCGCTGGTCCCGGCGAGCGACGGTCATGGCGGGGAAGCCTCCCGGTGCTCGCGCGTGACCTGGTGGAAGCAGGGTTGGGCGACGTCGAGATCATCGTCGAGCACCGGCTTCCTTTGTCGAGCAAGCGTGTGGACGCCATCATCGCTGGGCGACATCCAGAAACCGGGCAGCCCAGTTACGTTGTCGTCGAGCTGAAGCAGTGGAGCGGTGCCGCACGCTGGGAAGGCAGCGACACGCTCGTCGAGGTGACCGGCGTGCCGTACTATCCTGCGCTGCATCCCGCTGTGCAGGTCGCCGGCTACGTCGACTACCTCCGCGACTTCATGCCCGAAGTTGCTGACGGAAGCAACACGACAGGCGTCGCCTACCTGCACAATGCCACTGACTTCTCCGCGAAGGATCTCCTCGCTTCAGCACCCACCGAGGTCCCGATCTTCACCGGTGAGCGTCGGGCCGACTTCCAGGGATTCCTGCGGTCCCACTTGGCGCGGGAGCCCAGCATCGACATTGCGCACGACTTCCTCCGTGCGCGCGTTGAGCCGTCCAAGCAGCTCCTTGACCTGGCCGCTGCCGAGATCCGCGATCGTGAGCAGTTCATCCTCCTCGACGAGCAGCGGGTGGCGTACGAGCTCGTGCTCCACGAGGTCGAGGAAGCCCGCCGCCGTGACGGCAAGGCCGTGGTCGTCGTCTCGGGAGCCCCAGGGACCGGGAAGAGCGTTATTGCCCTCTCGCTGCTCGGTGAGATCGCCCGTCAGGGGCACACGGTTATCCGGCTCTTCACAATCGAGGGTGTAG
>DAHVRS010000131.1 GCA_027322375.1 Brachybacterium sp.
CCGGGCTCACCTTCTCCCGTGACAACCGTGCCATCTTCATTGATCGCGACATTTGTTGGTGCTTCGGGCGGTGTTAAGTCGGGTGCTGTTACTGTCCCGGGTTCGGATTCGTTGCCCGATGCATCAGTCAGGGTTGCGGTAACTTCTAGGGTTCCGCCCCCCTCCGGTGCTTCAACTGCGGTCACCACTTCACCCGCGTCGATGTGCTCCTGAGTCAGGATAGTTTCCACGTCATTGACGGTCAGAGTATCACCGGCCATGGCGTTGGTGTCGGTCAGATCGATGGTGACTTCGACATTGCCCCCCACATCAAGATCGTCGGCGGTAAGGAAAGCGTCACCATTGCCGATATGCATGGCACGGTGGCGTATCCCCTAACGTATCACACAACAATTTCACAGCCTGTTAAGGCGACGAGCACGCGGGAGTCCGCGAGGGCTTCGACGACGGGCACGACGTTGCCGGAGTCGCCCTGCGGCACGGCCTCGACCGCGGCGAGGGCCTCGTTCAGGCGCAGCTCGGTGCCGGGGACGAGGGCATCGAGGTCCAGGCCCGCCGCGGTCGCGACGCGCAGACGGCGGCCGTGGTGGAGGACATCGATGGTGCTGCCCTCGCAGCGGCGCAGGAAGGTCGCGTACGAGTTCGGCGGGTCGCCGACGCGCTCGAGGTCCTTCTTGAGCTCGGCGATCTGGTTGCGGGCCGAGCGCAGGGAGCCGACGAGCCGCTCGTTGTGGGCGGCGAGCGTCTCGAGCTCCGCGGTCATCTCCGCGTAGGTCTTCATGGTCATGGCGTCTCCTTCCCGGGCCCGCTCAGCGGTCGCGGCCCTGTCGGATGTCGCGCAGCGCTCGCTTGAGCTTGCGCGGCGCGACGCCCCGCTCCCCCAGATCCTGGGGGGTCCACTCGTTCTGCGAGCCGCCGAAGCCGTCGTTGTCGGGGTGGTTCAGCTCCTCCTCGAGGCGCGAGCCCGGCGCGGGGCGGGTCGCGCGGCGCAGCGCCTCGGTGCCGTGGGCGGTGCGGCGTGAGGTGAGCAGGAAGCCGGTGTGGGCGTTCATGCGGTGCTCGGGGCGTACCGCGAGGCCCTCGAGGTGCCAGGGGCGCACGAAGGACTCCCAGGCGTGGGGCTCGGTGAACTCGCCATGGTCGCGCAGCGCCTCCGCGGTGCGGGAGAGCTGGGTGACGGTCGCGACGTAGGCGAGGAACACGCCGCCGGAGACGAGCACGTCCGCGGCGGCGTCCACGCACTCCCAGGGCGCGAGCATGTCCAGCACCACCCGGTCCACAGCGGCGGGGCCGAGGGTCGGGGCGACATCCTGGAAGTCACCGACGGTGAGGTCCCAGTTGGGGTGCAGGGCATCCTGCTCGAGGCCGAAGAAGGTGCCGACGTTCTCGCGGGCCACCTCGGCGAAGTCCTCGCGGCGCTCGATCGAGTGCACGGAGCCCTCGGGGCCCACGGCGCGCAGCAGCGCGGTGGTCAGGCCGCCGGAGCCGACGCCCGCCTCGAGCACGCGCGCGCCGGGGAAGATGTCGCCCCACATGAGGATCTGCGCGGAGTCCTTGGGGTAGATGATCGCGGCGCCGCGCGGCATGGAGAGCATGTAGTCGGAGTACAGCGGGCGCAGCGCCTGGTAGGGGGTGCCACGGCTGTCCTCGACGACGACGCCGTCCTCGGCACCGATCAGCTGGTCGTGGTGGAGCACGCCGCGGTGGGAGTGGAACTGCCCGCCGGGCTTCAGCGTGATCGTGTGGAGGCGGTTCTTCGCATCGGCGAGCTGGACCTTGTCGCCCAGAGCGAAGGGTCCGGTGCGGTCCAGTCCACGGCGCGGGGCGCGCGGAGCCGGGCCGGAGGCCCCGTCATGGGCGGCGGGGTGCGGCTGCTCAGTCATGCTCCCAGCTTAGGCCGTGCTCGCTGGCCAGCAGAGTGATGTTCACCGAGCGCGCAGGAGCGCGGAGACGTCCGCGCTGAGGATCACCCCGCGAGGGCTGCCGTCGGCCTCCACCACGAGGTAGACGGGTGCGGGCCGGCCCAGCATCGCCTCGACGAGCGCCTCCCCGCGCAGCGTCACCGGGAGCGCGACCACCTCGCCGAGCGGGGCGGTCACCGCGGCCACGGGCGTGCCCGCGCGCAGCTGCGGCGGGACGGACGCGGCGGCGTCGGGGTCGACGGCATGCGCGCGGCCGATGGTTCCTGGCCGGGCCCCACCCGGATCCAGGACGAGCACCTCGGCGAGGGGGTCTGCGGCAGGGGCGTCATGGGCGTCGGGCCCGCGGAGCGCGTCGAGGGCGCCGAGCGTGGTCGTGGGGCCGACGAGACGGCGCGGCTGCGCAAGCGCTGCCGCATCCAGGGTGCGCACGCGGCCCTGGGTGCGGGCGCCGTCCAGCGCCGCGGTCGCACCCTGCCAGAGCATCGAGGCGATGAGGATCGCCCACACGAGCATGAGGAGCGAGAGACCACTACCGGCACCACGGACGATCCACGACAGCGGCCAGAGGACCACCCCGACCGCGATGGCACGGCCCAGCCAGGCGGTGATCCGCGTGCCCACGACCTCATCGCGCAGCACGGCGCCGAGCACGGACTCGAGCGCGCGCCCGCCGTCCATCGGCAGTCCGGGCAGCAGGTTGAACAGTGCGAGGACGATGTTCAGCCAGGACATGGTGGAGACCAGCACCGCGAGTCCCGAGCCGGGGTCGACGATGTTCCCGGCTGCGGTGAACAGGAGGGCGAGCAGACCGTTCGCGGCAGGGCCGGCGAGGGAGACGAGGATCGATCCGCCGGCGGACATGCGCCGTGCCCGGTACTGGGTGTGCCCGCCCCACAGGGTCAGCGCGATGTGGTCGATACGAGCCCCGAAGGCGCGGGCGACCGCGGCGTGGGCGATCTCGTGGACGAGCACGGAGACGACCAGCAGCAGACCGGAGGCGAGGGCGAGCAGCCCGATGACGAGCGGGCCGCCACCGCTGGGGGACAGCGCCGGGAAGAGAAGCATCGCGAACAGCGCGATGGTGACGAGGGTGCCGGGGCTCACGCGCAGTGGAGGCAGGGATCCCAGGCGCAGCGTGGGGCTCGGCATGGTGCACTCCTCCGTCCCCGGGGCGGACGGATCCCCTGGGCAGGGCGAGGATATCCGCTCTGACTGCACGCGGGATGGGGCCCGGCCGGGCGCTGCCTGCGCGCCTATGATGGAGCGATGAGTCGAATCGCCATCACGGCTTTCAGCGGATGGAACGATGCCGGCGAGGCCGCCACCGGGGTGATCGAGCATCTCCACGAGGTCTGGCCCACCCGGCTCGTGGGCGCGGTGGACGCGGAGGAGTACATCGACTTCCAGGTGAACCGGCCCGAGATCCTCACCACGGAGGACGGGCGGCGCGAGGTCGAATGGCCCGATACGCGTCTGCACCTGGTCACCCCGCCGCAGGGCCCGGAGATCGTCACCGTCATGGGGCCGGAGCCCTCGCTGCGCTGGAAGCGCTTCTGCGACGAGGTGCTCGAGCAGCTGCAGCTTCTGGACGTGACCTCGGTGCTCTCGCTCGGTGCGCTGCTGGCCGATTCCCCGCACTCGCGCCCCCTGCCGGTCAGCGCGCATGAGGAGCCGGTCTCCCCCGAAGCAGTCATCGGCGAGGACCACTACTCGGGCCCCGTCGGGGTGCCGACGATCCTCGCGCGCCGCACCGCCGCCGCCGGGTTGCGCACCACGAGCGCGTGGGTGCAGGTGCCGCACTACGTCTCCCAGAACATCTCCCCGAAGGCGGTGCTGGGCCTGATGCGCGAGGTGCAGGAGATCGTCACCGCGCCGATCCCGCTCGGCGAGCTGGTCGAGGACGCGGCCGCCTGGGAGCGGGGCGTGGACGAGCTGGCCCGCACCGATGAGGACATCGCCGAGTACGTGCGCCGGCTCGAGCAGGCGCAGGATGCGGCGGGGCTGCCCGAGGCGAGCGGGGATGCGATCGCGCGCGAGTTCGAGCAATTCCTGCGGCGCCGGCGCGAGAGCGACTGAGCCCCCGCGCCGGGCGGGTCAGGCCTGCTGCAGGCTGAGGCCGAAGAGCGCGTCGACGGCTGCGGCGACATCACCCGGAGCATCATCCGGGAGTGCTGCAGCGCCGTCGGCCGTCGTCGGAGTCTCCCCTGCCGCCCAGGCGTCGAGCGCCGCGAGCGCGGTGGGGGTGTCGAGGTCATTGCGCAGCGCGGCGCGCAGTGCGTCGACGGTGTGGGGATGGCTGCCGCCGCGGGCAGCAGCCGCACGATAGGCGGTGAGGCGCTCGTCGGAGCGGGTCAGCTCCTCGACCGAGTACTCCCAGTCGCTGCGGTAGTGGTGGGCCATGAGGACGAGGCGGATCGACATCGGGTCCACGCCGTCGCGCACCAGGCGGTGGACGAAGACGAGGTTGCCCAGCGACTTGCTCATCTTCTCGCCGTCCAGCGCCACCATGCCGGCGTGCGCATAGAGCGCCGCGAAGGGGCGGCCGAGCGCGACCGAGTGGGCGGCGCTGAGGTCGTGGTGGGGGAAGACGAGGTCGCTGCCGCCGGCCTGGATGTCGAAGGGCAGTCCCAGGCCCTCGTCGGCGATGCGCACGCACTCCACGTGCCAGCCGGGCCGACCACGGCCCAGCTCGCCGGCGTCCCAGGCGGGCTCGCCCTCGCGCTCGGCCCGCCACAGCAGCGGATCGAAGGGGCCGCGCTTGCCGGGACGGTCGGGATCCCCGCCGCGCTCGGCGAAGACCTCGAGCATCTGCGCCTCGTCCCAGCCGGAGACTTCTCCGAGCGCGCCGTCCTGGGCGAGGTCCAGGTACCAGTCGGGGCCGGCTGCATCGGGTGCCTCGACCGCATAGGCGCGGCCGCGGGCGTGGAGGGTGCGGACGGTCTCGATGATCCCGTCCATCGACTCGCTCACCGAGAGGTAGGTCTCCGGGGCGATGACGCGCAGTGCGGTCATGTCCTCGGAGAACAGGGCGACCTGGGAGTCGGCGAGCTCGCGCCAGTCCACGCCGTCGCGCTCCGCCCGCTCGAGCAGCGGATCGTCGACGTCGGTGATGTTCTGGGCGATCTCGACCTCGAGGCCGGTGTCCCGCAGGGCCCGGCGCATGAGGTCGGTCGCGTGATAAGTCGCGGCGTGGCCGAGGTGGGTGGAGTCGTAGGGGGTGATCCCGCAGACGTACAGGCGCGCACGCCCGGGGGTCAGGGGCACGACGGGCACGGCCCTCCCGGTGCGGGTGTCATGCAGCCGCAGCGGCAGCCCGGAGGCGGGCAGAGGGGTCAGCGAAGGGGAGGTCCAGGAATGCACCCAACGATCATACGATCCTCAAGCACTTCGCGAT
>DAHVRS010000144.1 GCA_027322375.1 Brachybacterium sp.
GACCCAGCCCCCGTCGAGGTTCGAGATGAGGAAGCTGAGCTCGTCGGGCGGGGTGGCCGCGCCGTCCTCGGCGCGCGCGGCGCCGAGGGTGCAGGCGGTCAGCGGCAGCACGGCCAGTCCCAGCGCGCCCGCGCCGAGACCGGCGAGGACCCGGCGCCGGCTCGGGCCGACGGGCGCCGACGGGCGCTGAGTGGACGGGGTGGGCGCCGACGAGCCCTGCGCCGACGACGCAGCGCGGCTCATCGGCGGGCCTCCGGGGCGGTGAGCGCGGCGAGCAGGCGGGTGGCGCCCTCGCGCAGGCCGTCCTCGCCGAGGTGGCTGATGCCCAGGCGCAGCCGGCCGCGGTCGTCCTCGGAGTCGTTCAGGAAGAAGAACCGTCCCAGCACCGCGTCGGTGCCGAACCGCTCGCGGGCCAGGCGCTGCGCGGCGGCGAGGTCGATGCCCGGATCGTTCACCTGCACCCAGCGGAAGATCCCGCCGTCCGTGTGCTCGAGGGTCACCCCGCCGGGCAGACCCTCCTCGAGCAGGCGCGCGAGCAGGTCTCCGCGGCGGGCGTAGGCGGCGCTCGCCCGGGACGCGATCCCGTCGAGCCCGCCGTCGAGCGGGGCATGGTCGCCGGCGCCGACGACCCGCGCGACGATCTCCTGGACGAGCACGGAGGAGTGCTGGTCCTGGTTCGCGCGCAGGCGGGTCACAGGGCCGACGAGCCACTGCGGCAGCACTAGGTAGCCCAGCCGCAGGCCGGGGCCGAGGATCTTCGAGAAGGTCCGCACGCGGACCACGAGCTCGGACTCCACCGGGTAGTCCTCGGGGACGTCCACGCCCGGGGCGGCGAGGCCCGCATAGGCGTTGTCGGAGATCAGCACGAATCCGTACCGCTCGGCGAGCTCGACGAGGCGGGCGCGCTGCACGGCAGGGGTGACGAGCCCGGTGGGGTTGTGGAAGTCCGGGACGGTGTAGGCGAGGGTGGGACGCTCGCCGGCCTCGAGGCGCGCCTCGAGGGAATCGAGGTCCAGGCCCGCTGCGGAGACGGGCAGGGGGAGAACGTGGACGTCGTGGTGCTGGAGGTCGCGGAAGATCAGCGGATAGGTCGGGTCCTCGACCACGATCCGGTCCCCGGAATCCAGCAGCGCATCGAACAGCAGCGAGAGGCCGTGGAAGGCGCCGTTGGTGACGAGCACACGGGACGCGTCCACGCCCTCGCGCTCCGCGATCCAGCTGCGCAGCGGGTCGATCCCGGTAGGGACGCTGTACTGCAGGGCGCCGACGAGCGCGGCCGGATCCGCGGTGAGCTCCGCGGCGGCTTCGTGCAGCGCCGCGAGCGGGAGAGCGTCGGCGCTCGGGGCCCCGCCGAGCAGCGGGACCGCACCGGGCAGGGGGCGGGCGGCGCTCTTGCCGAAACCGCGGGCGAGGTCCTCCCGCGCGCCGAGCGCGGAGAGCAGAGTGGTGGGGTTGTCCGCAGCGGTGGGGCGGGCGGGGGCGAGGGTGCGGCTGCTCATCACAGGGCCTTCCCGGGGTTGAGGAGATGGAGGGGATCGAAGGCGGTCTTCAGGCGGCGCTGGAGGGCGCGAGAGGCGGGGGAGAGCTCGAGGTCCAGCCAGCGCTGCTTCGCGGTGCCGATGCCGTGCTCGCCGCTGATGGTGCCGCCCAGCTCGACCGCGGCACGGACCAGCTCGTCGGCCGCAGCGAGCAGCGGGGCAGGCAGCTCACCGGCTGCGTCGTCCTCGCCGAAGGGGACGGAGAGGGCGGGGTGGAGGTTCCCGTCCCCGGCGTGGGCGATCGCGGAGGTGGTCACGCCGTAGCGCTCGCCGATCTCGGTCAGGGCCGCGAAGATCGCGCCGAGCTGGGACTTCGGCACGGCGATGTCCTCGCCGAGGCGGTGCCCGTCGGCGCCGGTGCCGCGGCCGGAGCGGCGCAGCTCCCACAGGTGCTCGGCCTCGTCCTCGTCCTCGATGAGGCGCACCGCGGCGCCGGCCGGTTCGAGCGCGGCGAGGAGGTCCGCGGTCTGCTCGTCCAGGCCGTAGCCGTCGAGCTCGAGGAGCAGGATCGTGGAGTCCCTTTCGGCGAGCGAGGAGCCGGAGTGCGCGTCGATGTCGGCGAGGGTGGTGCCATCGAGCAGCTCGGTCGCGGCGGGACGCACCGGGCTGCGGGAGATCGCGTTCACCCCCTCGGCCGCGGCGGCGGTGCTCGCGAAGCGGGCGAGCAGGGTGCGGCGCGTGACGGGCAGGGGACGGATCCGCACGGTCGCGGCGGTGATCACGGCGAGAGTGCCCTCGGAGCCGATGAGCAGCTGGGTGAGGTCCAGCCCGGTGACGCCCTTGATGGAGCGGTGGCCGGTGCGCAGCAGGGTGCCGTCGGCGAGGACCGCCTCGAGGCCCAGCACGGACTCGCGGGTCACCCCGTACTTCGCGCAGTGCAGTCCGCCTGCGTTGGTCGCGACGTTCCCACCGATCGTGGACAGGCGCACGCTCGCGGGGTCCGGGGCGTAGAAGGCGCCGTGCGGGGCGAGCGCGGCGGAGAGGTCCGCGGTGATCACGCCCGCCTCGACGACGGCGACCTCGTCGAGCAGGTCGATCTCACGGATCCGGGTGAGGCGCTCGAGGCTCAGCACGATCGCTCCCTCGGTGGGGGCGGCGCCGCCGGAGAGGCCCGAGCCCGCGCCGCGCGGCACCACGGGGGTGCGCGTGTCGTGGGCGAGGCGCAGCACGGCCTGGACTCCGGCGGTGTCGCGGGGGAGGGCGAGGACGAAGTCGGTGCCCTCCGGGGCGCGGACGACCCAGTCCCCGGCGTACTGCCGGGCCGGGGCCTCGGACACGGCATCCTCACCGATCTCCTCGCGCAGGCGCGCGGCGAGATCGGTGAGGGAGAGGACGGGGTGGGGCGGGGCGGTCGTGCTCACAGCGGGACTCCAGGTGGCGAGGGGATGTGGTCAGCGTGCGACATCCATGACCATAAGCACAAGTAGTGACCGCAATAAGTCTTAATGTGGACGGCATGATCCCTGCCACTTTGAGCAGGGCCAGGCACGAGAACGCCCCGCCGAGCAGTGCTCGACGGGGCGTCCGGGAAGGCGGCGGGGCGTCAGTCCGTGCTGTCCGCGGGGGAATCCGGCGGACGCAGCGCCGTCTCGTCCTCGCCGTGGATCGGCACATGCGCCTCGGGGATGTCCTCGTAGCTCGCCGGATCCGAGATCGGCTCGAGATGGGTCAGCACACGCAGGGCCGGCAGTGCGTCCATGAGCTCGTGCTCAAGCCCCTCGATGTAGTCGTGGCCGCGCTTGACCGTCCAGTCGTCCGGCACCAGCACGTGCACGTTCATGTGCTTCTCCTGCCCGGCCTCACGAGTCTGCAGGCCATGGAAGGTGACGGTCTCGTCCGTGCGGCGGCGCAGGATCTCGGTGATGATCTCGTGCTCCTCATCCGGCAGCGCCTTGTCCAGCAGGCCCGAGACGGACTCCGTGAGCAGACCGATGCCGGTGATGATGATGTTCACGCCCACGGCGAAGGCGACGATCGGATCCAGCCGGTCCCAGCCGGTGAGCACCACGAGGCCCACACCCACGAGCACGCCCGCGCTCGTGACCACATCGGTCATGAGGTGACGGCCGTCCGCGCGCAGCGTGATCGAGTTGTGCTCCCTGCCGGCGCGCAGCAGCACGAGGGCGACCCCGCCGTTGAGCAGCGAGGCGAAGACGCTGATCGCGAGACCCCAGCCCGCGTTCTCGATCGGCCGCGGGTTCAGGAAGCGCTCCACGGAGGTCACGAGGATGACGGCCGCGGCGACGAAGATCATCGCGCCCTCGACCGCGGCGGAGAAGTACTCCGCCTTCGCGCGCCCGTAGAGGAAGCGCTCGGTCGCGGGGCGGATCGCGACCCGCAGTGCGATGAGCGCGACCACCGCGGCGACGAGGTTCACCACTGACTCGGCGGCATCGGACAGGAGGCCCACGGAGCCGGTCATCACCCAGGCGCCGGTCTTCAGGGAGATCGTGAGGATCGCCGCGGCGATCGAGAGCCAGGCGAAGCGGGTGAGGTCCACCTTCTCGTGGACGGGGCGGATGGAGGGTTCTGCGGTGCTCACGAGAGGTCCTTGCGGGGCGGATCGGGAGCGAGGGAGCCGTCGGGCGCGATGTGGGCGAAGATCTGCTCGACCAGCTCGACCACGTGCGGGTCATCCACCGTGTAGTAGGAGTGGCGGCCCTCGCGGGTCGCGGAGACGATGCCGGTCAGGCGCAGCTTGCGCAGGTGCTGGCTCGTGGTGGGCAGGCTCAGGCCCACCCGGTGAGCGAGCTCGCCCACGTCGTATCGGCCCGTGCTCATCAGTTGCACGAGGTGCAGGCGTGCGGGGCTGGCGAGCATCGAGAAGGTGTCCGCCGCGGCGGCGAGCTGCGGCTCGGTGGGGAAGGTGTCCGGCGGGGGAGTCCCGGGCGGGGGAGAGTCCTCGGGCGTGATCGGCATGGCTCCATCGTTCCCAACGCTTCGTCATTCGCGCAAGTGACGAAGTGTGGGATGTGGTGCGGCCGACGGGTTGGCGCGGACGACGACGGAGCCCGCCGGTCCCGGGATCCTCACGGATCCAATGGGGCCGACAGGCTCCGTCGTGTGCTGCGGGGGTGCGGGGCTCAGCGCCGCCCGGAGGAGAAGGCGGCGAGGCCGCCGCCCGAGCTCGCGCCGTCCGAGGAGGTCGAGTAGCGGGTGGGGGCGCTGTCGCGGCGCCCGCCCTGGCCGCCGCGACGGCCGGAGCGGGGGCCCTCCCCCTGGCCGCGTCGGCCGCCGGAGCCACCCTGGCCGCCACGGCCCTGGCTCTCACGACGCTCGCCGTCGCCCTGGCCGCCACGGCCATGACCGCCCTGACCGCCTTGGCCGCCTTGGCCGCGACCGCGACCACCCTGGCCACCGCGACCGCGACCACCCTGGCCACCGCGGCCACGGCCGCCCTGACCGCCGCCGCGACGTTCGCCCGCCATGCGCCGCTCATCCAGCGGCTCCTCCGGCTGGCGCGGCTCATGGGTCTCGACCCGCTCGCCGGGAGCGAGATCGGAGAGCACCGGGCTGGTGGAGACCACGCGCTGGTGGTAGGTGGGGGTGATGCCGGCCTTGCGCATCAGGTCGCTCACGTCGCGCTTCTGATCTGGGGTCTGGACCGTGATCACGGTGCCGGACTCGCCGGCGCGCGCGGTACGGCCCGAGCGGTGCAGGTACGCCTTGTGCTCGACGGGCGGATCAGCGTGGACCACGAGCGCGACCTCGTCCACGTGGATGCCGCGTGCGGCGATGTCGGTGCACACCATCGTGGTCGCGGTGCCGGAGCCGAAGGCCTCGAGGTTCCGGGTGCGGGCGTTCTGGGAGAGGTTGCCGTGCAGGTCCACCGCGTCCACGCCGCGCGCGGAGAGCTTGCGGGCGAGGTTCTTCGCGCCGTACTTGGTGCGGGTGAACATGATCGTGCGGCCCGGCGCGGCGGCGAGGTCGCGCAGCACGTCGAAGCGCGCCTCCTTGTCGACCTCGAGCACGTGGTGCTCCATGGTGCCCACGGGGCTCGTGGCCGGATCGGCGGAGTGCGTGACCGGCTGGTGCAGGAACTCCTTGACCAGCTTGTTCACGCCCGAGTCGAGGGTCGCGGAGAACAGCATGCGCTGGCCCTCGCGCGGGGTCGCGGCGAGGATGCGGCGCACCATCGGCAGGAAGCCCATGTCGGCCATGTGATCGGCCTCGTCGATCACGGTGATCTCCACCCCGCCGAGGTCCGCGTGGCCCTGGCCCATGAGGTCCAGGAGACGGCCCGGGCAGGCGATGAGCACGTCGATGCCGCCCGCGAGGGCGTTCACCTGCGGGTTCTGGCCCACGCCGCCGAACACGACCGCGCTGCGCAGCCCGACCGCCTTCTCCAGCGGCTTCAGCGAGTCGGCGATCTGCGAGGCGAGCTCGCGGGTCGGGGCGAGGACGAGCGAGCGCGGGCGTCGGCTCACGCGGCGCTTCGGGGTCTCCAGCAGGCGCGCGACCAGCGGGAGCAGGAAGGCGTAGGTCTTGCCGGAGCCGGTGCGGCCACGGCCCAGCACGTCACGGCCGGAGAGCGAGTCCACCAGGGTCGCGGACTGGATGGGTGTGGGGCTGGTGATGCCCAGCGGGGCGAGAGCGCCGACCAGGGGCGCGGGCACGCCGAGGCGAGCGAAATCAGGGGAGGTCACGAACTGTGATCCGTTCTCTTACTGCTGCATCCCGCCCGGACCGGCAGGGGAATGCGCCGCGAGCGTGCGGTGCTCCCTTCGCCGGCGCTGTCTCCGAGGCGGGGCCGGCCGGTCCGGGCGGCGCAGGGCCGGCGGGACCGGGGCCTGATGCCCGGGACCTGTGCCGCGGCAGGGGGACGGCACGTCGTCCCAGGGTACGGCCGGGCCGGGGCGCTGGCGATGCGGTGACGCGCAGGTGTGACGTACCACCGCCCGCCCTGCCCAGCCCCGCGTACTCTGAGGCCACCCGGCGCAGGCCGTGGCAGGAGACCGAGGAGGGGCGATGGCCAGGCGAGTGAGCATCAAGGACGTCGCCCAGCGGGCAGGAGTCTCCTGGAAGACCGTCTCGAACGTCGTCAACGACCGCCCCGTGGTGCGCCCCGAGACCCGCGAACGGGTCGAGGCCGCGATCGCCGAGCTCGGCTATGTGCCCAACCACGTCGGCCGTGACCTGCGCGGCGGGCCCACCCGCACCCTCGCCCTCGTCCTGCCCGAGCTGCAGAACCCCTACTTCGCGCGCCTCGCCGAGCTGATGCAGGTCGCCGCCCGCGCCCGCGGCTACGCGGTGAGCGTCGAGGTGTCGCTGGGCAGTGCAGAGGTGGAGCGCGCCCATGTGCGCGGTCTCGTCCCGCGTCCGGTGGATGCGGTGATCATCTCCCCGGCCGCGCTCGCTCCCGCCGATCTCGAGGCGGGGATCGGCCCGCGCGTGGTGCTGCTGGGGGAGATGCTGCCCGCCTCGAAGCAGGTCTCCCACGTCGCGATCGACAACATCGCCTCCGCCACCGACGTGGTCCGCCACCTCGTGGACCTGGGCAGGCGCCGAATCCTCTTCCTCGGCGTGGACGGGGCGCTGCGCTCGACCGCGACGGATCGCCTGGCCGGCTACCGGGCCGCGCTGCGCTTCGCGGACCTCCCTGCCGATCCGGACCTCATCCGCACCGTGGGCAGCTGGCATCGCGAGGCCGGACGCTCCGAGACCGAGGCCGCGCTCGAGGCCGGGATCGCCTTCGACGCCGTGGTCGCCGGGAACGACCTGCTCGCTCTCGGTGCGATGGCGGCGCTGCACGCGCGCGCACTGAGCGTGCCGGAGGACGTGGCGGTCGCAGGCTGGGACGACATCCCCGAGGCTGCCTGGTCGAGGCCCGGCCTGACCACGATCGCCCCGGACCTGGACGCGCTGATCGCCGCCGCGCTCGATGCGGCGCTCGCCGAGGCTGACGACTCCTCGGCCGGTGGGGCGGAGACCGTGGTGGGCCACCAGCTGCTGGTGCGCGGCTCGAGCGTGCCCGCCTAGATTTCCCACGTTGCAAATCTGGTCTGCGTGCGTTTGACTGGTCTCGACCGATCAGTGACGATCCGCTCTTCGAGGAGCCGCACCGTGACCACCCCGTCCTCCGCCCTGCCTGCGCCGCTTACGGCCCTCTTCTCCCGGGCGGACGAGCTCGCCGCCGTGCTCGACGCCCCGCTCTCCGCGGCCGGGGACGTGCCCCGCCCCGAGCATCCCCGCCCCCAGCTGCAGCGTCCCGCCTGGCTGTCCCTGAACGGCGCCTGGCAGTTCGAGATCGACCAGGGCGACTCGGGCCGCGATCGCGGGCTGCTCGAGCGCGACCTCACCGGCACGATCACCGTGCCCTTCGCG
>DAHVRS010000151.1 GCA_027322375.1 Brachybacterium sp.
TGGTGGTCACGGGTGCTCCTTGGTGTGGGCGCGAGAGGAGGGCAGCGCTTCCTCGGTGAGGTGCCAGCGCTCGAGGACGCGGGCGTACGTTCCGTCGGCGATCAGGGCGTTGAGGGCGGCGGCGTAGGGCTCGGCGAGGCCGCTGCCGGCGGGGAAAGTGCCCGCGACCAGCGTCTCGTCCGGCCAGCCAGCGTTGATCCTGCCCTGCAGCTCCATGTCGTCGCGGCGCGCGGCGACGAAGCTGAGGGAGGCGTAGGGGGAGAGATAGCCGTCCACGCGGCCGGAGCCGACGGCGAGGAGGGTGTCCGCGTCGGTGGAGTAGTTCTTCAGCTCCGCGGGCTCCTTCCCGGCCTTCTCCAGCTCGGCGTTCCAGTCGGTGAGGATGCGCTCCTGGTTCGTCGCGGCACCGACGGCGATGATCCGTCCCGAGAGCGAGTCGGCGTCCTCGAGCCAGAAGTCCGCGCCCTTCTTCACCAGGAAGGACATGTACGCCGCGCGGTAGGAGGCGAAGTCGAACTTCTCGAGCCGCTCGGCATTGATGCCGATGTTCGCGTGGACCACGTCGAACTCCCCGGCCTCGAGCTTCAGCGGCCAGTTCTCCCAGGTGGTGAGCTTCAGCTCGAACTCCAGCCCCAGCTTGTCCGCGACGATCCTGGCGATGTCGATCTCGGAGCCGATGTAGGTCTGGTTGTCGTCGGCCAGGAAGCTCAGCGGCGCCGAGGAAGTGCCGTTGATGCCCACGCGCAGCACGCCGGCCCCGGCGATCTCCGCCGGCAGGAGCGCGGCGACGGACTCGTCGGCCTCCGCGCGGATCAGCTCCTGAGTGCCGGAGGTGTCGATCGCGGCGGCGTTGTCCCCGCCACCGTCGGACGCCGACGAGCCAGAGCCGGCCCCGCCGGTCGCGGCGGGCGCCGGATCGGAGCAGGCGGCGAGGAGGCCGACGGGAAGCATCAGCCCGGTCGCGGCGACAGCGCGGCGCGTGGGCCGGAAACGAGTGGGGGAGAGAGTGCGGGTCATGAGGGGTCCTCGGAGGTGGGCGGAACGGGGGAGTCGGTGGGTGCGTCGGGGCGGACGCGCTGGAGGAAGGAGCGGGTGCGCTCATGGGCGGGATGGTCGATGACCTGGGCGGGAGGGCCCTGCTCGACGATCCGGCCCTGGTCCATGAACACGACCGTGTCGGCGACATCGCGGGCGAAGGAGATCTCGTGCGTGACGATCACGAGCGTTGTGCCAGCGCTCGCGAGCGAGCGGATCACGGCGAGGACCTCCTCGACGAGCTCCGGGTCCAGTGCGCTGGTCGGCTCGTCGAACAGGAGCACCTTGGGACGCAGGGCGAGAGCGCGGGCGATCGCGACGCGCTGCTGCTGCCCGCCGGAGAGCTGGCGCGGATAGGCGCCCTCCTTCTCCGCCAGGCCCACCAGCGCGAGCAGCTCGTGGGCGTGCGCCTCTGCTTCCTTCCGCGGCGTGCCGAGCGCCCGACGGGGCGCCTCGGTGATGTTCTCCAGCGCGGTCATGTGCGCGAAGAGGTTGAAGGACTGGAACACCATCCCGATCGCGGTGCGCTGGCGCAGCACGTCCTTCTCCCGCAGCTCGTGGAGGCGGTCGCCCTCGCGCCGGTACCCGATCACCTCCCCGTCCACGCTGATCAGGCCGCTGGTGACGGGCTCGAGGTGGTTGATCGAGCGCAGCAGCGTGGACTTGCCCGAGCCGGAGGGACCCAGGATCACCGTCACCTCGCCGGGTGTGATCGTGAGGTCGATGCCGCGCAGCACCTCGAGGTCCCCGAAGGACTTCCGCACGCCACGGATCTCCACGAGCCCGCCGCGGGACGGGGCAACCGTCTGGGCGCTCATGCGGCACCTCCGGCGAGGGCGGGGCGTCGGCCCAAGCGTGCGCGGAGGCGCTGCAGCGGTGTGGGCGGCAGCGTGCGCACCGCGCCCTTGGAGTAGTGGCGCTCGATGTAGTACTGCCCGATCGAGAGCAGCGAGGTGATGACGATGTACCAGACCGTCGCGACCAGCAGCATCGGCAGGACCTGCTGGGTGCGGCCGTAGATGAGCTGCACGGTGAAGAACAGCTCGGCGTGCGCGAGGACGTACACGATCGAGGTGCCCTTCACCAGGCCGATGATCTCGTTGAACGCGGTGGGGAGGATCGCGCGCATCGCCTGGGGCAGCACGATCCGCAGCGAGCGGTCCCGGGCGGGGATGCCCAGTGCGCTCGCGGCCTCGAGCTGACCCTGATCGACGGAGAGGATCCCGCCGCGGATGAGCTCTGCGGCGTAGGCGGCCTGGTGCAGGCCCAGGCCCAGCACGGCGGCGAGCATGGGGGTCATGAGGTCGCTGGTGCGGGCGTCGAGGAGGGTCACCTCGGTCAGCGGGACCCCGAGGGTGATCCGCTCGTAGAGATAGCCGAGGTTGTACCAGAGCAGCAGCTGCACCAGCAGCGGGGTG
>DAHVRS010000188.1 GCA_027322375.1 Brachybacterium sp.
GGGTGGGGATAGAGGTGACGCTGTAGCGCATCGCCAGCTCCTGCTGGTCCTCGGTGTCGACCTTCGCGAAGGTGACGTCCTCGTGGGCCTCGGAGGCCTCTTCGAAGATGGGGGCGAAGCGCTGGCACGGCACGCACCAGCCCGCCCAGAAGTCGATCAGGACGATGCCGTCCTCGACGGTCTTGTCGTGGTTCTCGGTGGTCAGGGTGAGCGTAGCCATGACCCGTGGAACGCCGCGGCCCCGGGGTTCATTCCCCCGGAGCCGCGATGTGACTCAGCTCATCGGCCGATGCGCACTGGTCTGGCGATCAGTCCTGGGCCTCGGCGGCGTCCTGGGTCTCGGCGGCAAGGACGCGCGGGCGCAGGTCCTCGGCGGGCGGCTGCCAGGTGGTGGCATCGGCCGGGACCTGGTCCCCGCTGCGGATGTCCTTGACCTCGCCCGCGGTGCCGTCGGCGCCGGGGAACCAGATGAAGGGGATCCCGCGGCGGTCCGCGTAGCGGATCTGCTTGCCGAACTTCGCTGCGCTGGGCGCGACCTCGCAGCTGATGCCACGGCTGCGCAGCTGCCGCGCGGCCGCATCGCTCTGCCCGCGGTGCGCCTCGTCCGCGACCGAGACCAGCACGCAGGTGGGCACGGTGCGGGTCGGGGCCGCCATTCCGGCGGAGAGAAGGCGGGAGACCAGACGGGAGAGACCGATCGAGAGGCCCACGCCCGGGTAGGTGTGGCGGTTGTCGGCGGCGAGCTCGTCGTAGCGGCCGCCGGAGCAGATCGAGCCGAGCGACTCGTGGCCGGCCACGAAGGTCTCGAAGACGGTGCCGGTGTAGTAGTCCAGACCTCGCGCGATCGAGAGGTCGGCGACGACGACACCGGGCACAGAGGCCTCGACGCGCTCGAGGACGGCGGAGAGCTCGGTGATGCCCTGCTCGAGCATCTCCCCGCTGCCGCCGAGGTCCCGCACCTGCTGGGCGAAGGACGTGTCCGAGGTGCGGATCGCGGCGTAGGCGAGGCATGCCTCGGCCTGCTCCGCGCTCGCCCCGGCCTCGTTGATCAGCAGCTCGCGGACCGCGTCGGCGCCGATCTTGGGGAGCTTGTCCAGAGAGCGCAGCACCGCGGTGTGGTCCTCGAAGCCGAGGGAGCGGAAGAAGCCCTCGGAGAGGCGGCGGTTGTTCGCGTGGATCGTGAAGGACGGCAGCGGGAGCCGGTCGAGGATCTCCGCCATCACCATCGCGACCTCGGCCTCGATGTGCCCGGGCAGGGAGTTCTGGCCGATCACGTCGAGATCGGCCTGATAGAACTCGCGGAAGCGACCGTCCTGGGGCCGCTCCCCGCGCCACACCTTCTGGATCTGGTAGCGGCGGAAGGGGAAGGAGAGGTCGTTCTGGTGCTCGAGCACGTAGCGGGCCAGCGGCACGGTGAGGTCGAAGTGCAGCCCGAGGGTGCGCGAGCGGTCCGCGCCTGCGTCCTCGTCGCCCTCCTCGGCGTGCAGTCGGCGCAGTACGTACACCTCCTTGTCGATCTCGCCCTTGCGCAGCAGCTGCTCGAGCGGCTCGACGGCACGCGTCTCGATGCCGGAGAACCCGTGCAGCTCCGCGACCTCGCGGAACACGTCCAGGACGTGCTGCTCGACGAGGCGCTCCGCGGGGAGCCACTCCGGGAATCCTGACAGGGCGGCGATCTTCGCCATGCGGGGCACATCCTTCTGGGTCGTGGGCACGTGCCTGCCCATTATCCCCCGTCGGCCCCGGAGGAGGGTCCTGTCCGGACGAGGCCGCCCGCACCCGGCGTCCGCTGTAGAGTTCCGGGAGTCGGTGCGTCCCGAGAGGTCGCGCCGCGTCCCTGCCCGACCGCCGATCCAGGCGGCAGTGTCCCGCCCCGCAGCGGATCCCGTCGAAGGAGCTCAATCGTGAGCGAGTCCGAGTCGCCCGTCCCCGCGTCGACCCCCGCCGAGCCCAGTGCCGAGCAGGTCGCCGACCAGCCCGTGACCACCCCGGCCGAGCCCGCCGCAGAGGAAGCCCCGGCGCAGCCCGCTGAGGAAGCCGTCCCTGAGCAGCCTGCCGACGAGCGGCCCTCCGACGAGGCCGCCGCCGCTGAGCAGCCGGCCGAGCCCGCGGCGGAGGAGCCTCCTGCAGAGGCTCCCGCCGAGGAGACTTCGGCCGACGATGCTGCGGCCGACGAAGCACCGGCGGAGACGCCGGCCGACACCGCGGCGGCACCAGCCGCTCCGGTCCCTGCTGCGCCGAAGCCCGGTGCCCCCAAGCCCGGCGCGCCGAAGCCGGGCGCCGGCCCGCGCCCCGTGCACGCTCCGTCTCCCGCCGCGCTCGCGGCGAAGAAGCCGACCGCGGCTCTGCTCCCGGTCGCTCCCCCGGTCACCGAGTACGACCCCGCGAAGATCGCCGAGGCGAAGACCTTCGGCACCGTCGCGGAAGACGGCACCGTCACCGTGCAGGACGGCACGCAGGCCCGGACCATCGGCACGGCCTCCTCGCAGGACCATGACGAGGCGCTCGAGCCCTTCGCGAAGGCCTACCTGGACCTGGTCGCGTTCCTGGACCTCACCCAGACCACGCTGAACGCGCCCGAGCACACCCAGAACGAGCTCAACCGGCTGCTGGAGAACCTCCGCAAGAACCTCAAGGAGCCGCAGGTCGTCGGGGACATCCCGGCGCTGCGCGCCCGCGCGGCGGAGCTGCGCGAGCAGGCCAAGGAGAAGATCCACGCGCTCGAGGCGGCACGGTCCGAGGCTCGCGCGGAGTCGGCCCGTCGCCGCACGGAGTTCGTCGAGTCGATCGAGAAGCTCGTGGCGACGAATCCGGAGCAGATCTCCTGGAAGAACGCCGGGGAGACCATGCGCCAGATGGTCCCCACCTGGAAGCAGATGCAGCAGGAGGACGTACCGCTGGACCGTCCCACCGAGGAGGGACTGTGGAAGCGGCTCTCCGCGGCGCGGGCGACCTTCGACCGGAAGCGCAAGCAGTTCTTCTCCGAGCTCGATTCGAAGCACTCCGAGGCCGCGAAGGTCAAGGAGGAGCTGATCGCTCGCGCCGAGTCGATGCAGGACTCGACCGACTGGGGCCCCACCGTCCGCGCCTACAAGGACCTCATGGACGAGTGGCGCCGCGCACCGCGTGGGGCGCGCAAGAAGGACGACGCCCAGTGGAAGCGGTTCAAGGCGGCGCAGGACACCTTCTTCGCGGCTCGCAATGCCGATCTGCACGAGACCGAGGCAGAGCAGCGTGTGAACCTCGAAACGAAGGAGGCGCTGCTGGTCGAGGCTGAGGCGATCGATCCCTCGAAGGATCTCGAGGGCGCGAAGAAGGCGCTGCGCTCGGTCCAGGACCGCTGGGAGGAGGCCGGCAAGGTGCCGCGCGGCGACATGCGCCGCATCGATGATCGCCTCCGCGCCGTCGAGCGCGCCGTGAAGAACGCCGAGCAGGACGAGTGGCGTCGCACGGACCCGCGCACTCGTGCTCGGGTCGAGGGCGCGTCCTCGCAGCTGCACTCGGCGATCGCGTCGTACCAGGAGGCGCTGGACAAGGCCGTCGCCGGTGGCGATCCGAAGAAGATCGCTGAGGCGGAGGCGGCTCTCGAGGCGCGTCGCGAGTGGCTCGCCGTCATCGAGCGCTCCGCCCGCGACCTCGGCTGAGACCCCCGCACACTCTCCCTCCACCGCCCCCGCTCGTCCACAGGACGGGCGGGGGCGTTGCCGTCGGGACAGGAAGGGACCAGAGTCAGGTCATGCGCCCGAAGACACCGCCGTCTCCCGCCCCGACACTCGCCGCCGCACCCGACGGCCGACGGATCATCCCGCCTCTCCCGCTCTCCGAGGACGCGCTGCACGCTGGCACCGCGCCACCGGACGGCGCCACACTGCCCGCCGACGGCCTCCTGCCGGGCACCGCCGTCACTCCCTCCGCTCGGGCCCCGGCCCCGCCCCTGGCACGCTCCGAGCTCCTCGCCCTCGCCGCCGCGTCACCGCCGTTCGAGGAGTCGGACCCGTGCGCGGCGTGGTCGCTGCACGCCGCCGAGCTCGCCGCGCCGCTCGCGCAGCAGCTGGAGGGCTTCGAGGAGACTCCCTCGACCCAGGTCCTGGTCGCCGAGGGGAAGCTCGTGCGTCTGATGCCCGGACTGTTCCTGCCCCCGGACCTGCTCACCACTGCAGTGCAGCGCGCCCTCGCGCTGGGCTGCGCGCTCGGTGAGCATCTGCAGGGACGGCATGTGATCGCGGGACGCTCCGCCGCCTGGGTGCTGCTCGGCGGCCAACCGCCGGAGCCCGTGGAGCTGCTGACCCCGCTGCACCGGCCCGGGCCCGCCGGGGTGCGGCTGCGCACCGGGCGCCTCTCCACGCGGGATGTGGAAATGCTCGGCGGAGCACCGCTGACGGTCCCCGGCCGCACGGCGACGGACCTGCTGCGCTTCACCCCCGCCTATCTCGCCGTGCCCGTGCTGCTCCGGCTGCTGCGCGGTGGGCATGTCCGGCCGGAGGAGGTGCGGCATCAGCTGTGGACGGTGCGCCGTCATCCCGGGGTGCGGGCGGCGCGGAAGCGCTTCGAGCTGCTGCTCACTGCCGTGCCAGATGCCGCTCGGTCCCCAGCGCCCAGCACATCTCTCGCGCTGTCGCCCAGGGCCTCTCAGACGCTGGTCAGGGGTGCGCCGGTGCCCACGGGCTTGCCATCAGCGGTGACACGGTAGACGTCATAGACGCCCTCGATCCGGCGGACCGCGGAGAGCACGGCCTGCAGGTGCGAGGGATCAGCCAGCTCGAAGGAGAAGAAGCTCGTGGCGAGCCGGTCGGAGTTCGACTGGGCGGAGGCGGACTGGAGGTTCACCTGCTGCTCGGCGATCACCAGCGCGAGATCGGTCAGCAGGCGCGGCCGGTCCAGGGCTTCGATCTTGATGTGCACGAGATAGGCGATGCTGTGACGGCCCGACCAGCTCACATCGACCATCCGGTCCGGCTGCTGCTCCTGCAGCTGCTTCGCGTTCGTGCACGTCTCGTGGTGCACCGAGATGCCGGAGCCGCGGGTGATGAAGCCGACGATCGGGTCCCCGGGCACGGGCGCACAGCATTTGGCGAGCTTCACCCAGAGGTCCGAGTGGCCGTCCACGATCACGCCCTGATCGGTCTCGGAGGTGTGCCGCTCCTCGCGCGAGCCGCGCGGACGGACCCGGGAGGGCAGGGTGATCTCCGCGAGGTCCTCGGCCGCGCCGTCGACCCCGCCGAAGGACTGCCGCAGCTTCTCGACCACATGCTGGGCGCTGGTGTGCCCCTCACCGATCGCCGTGAACAGCGCATCGACGGAGGCGAGGTTGAGATCGTCGGCGACGGTGGCGAGGGTGTCGTGCGTGAGCAGGCGCCGCATGGGCAGGTCCTGCCGTCGCAGTGCCTTGGCGAGCTCGTCCTTGCCCTTCTCGAGCGCCTCCTCGCGCCGCTCCTTCGAGAACCAGTGGCGGATCTTCGAGCGGGCGCGCGGGGACTTCACGAAGCCGAGCCAGTCCCGGCTGGGGCCCGCTTCCGGGGACTTCGAGGTGAACACCTCGACCACGTCCCCCGTGTTCAGGGTCGACTCGAGCGAGACCAGGCGCCCGTTCACGCGCGCCCCGATCGTGCGATGCCCGACCTCGGTGTGCACCGAGTAGGCGAAGTCCACCGGGGTCGAGCCCTGCAGCAGGGCGAGCACGTCCCCCTTCGGAGTGAAGACGTACACCTCCTGCGTGTTGATCTCGAAGCGCAGGGAGTCCAGGAACTCGCCGGAGTCGGTGGTCTCCTTCTGCCAGTCCATGAGCTGGCGCAGCCATGCGGCGTCGTTCGAGATCGCCGCGGACTCGGAGCCTCCCTGGCTGCCCG
>DAHVRS010000234.1 GCA_027322375.1 Brachybacterium sp.
CCGAGGTGCTGCCCGAGGACAAGGTCGCCGAGGTGGTGCGCCTGCAGGAGCAGGGAAAGGTCGTCGCGATGGTCGGCGACGGCGTCAACGACGCGCCCGCCCTCGCCCAGGCCGATCTGGGCCTGGCGATGGGGACGGGCACGGACGTCGCGATCGAGGCCGGGGACATCACCCTGGTGCGCGGGGACCTGCGCGCCGCGGCCGATGCGATCCGCCTGTCCCGTCGTACCCTCTCCACCATCAAGGGCAACCTGTTCTGGGCCTTCGCGTACAACACCGCGGCGATCCCACTCGCGGCGCTGGGGCTGCTGAACCCGATGCTCGCCGGGGCCGCGATGGCGTTCTCGAGCGTGTTCGTCGTGGGCAACAGCCTGCGCCTGCGCTCCTTCCGCAGCCGCGCGACGGACGCCCCGTCGACTGCCTGACCCCGCCCCGCCGCCGTCCCGAGGAGGACACCATGACCACCGTCGAGCCCACCGCGGCGCACGACGCCGTGGAGACTGACGGAAAGGCCCCGGAGCATGAGCACCATCACAGCTACATCTGCGACAAGGCCCGCTATCTCGCCCGCCTGAAGCGCATCGAGGGACAGGCTCGCGGCCTGCACCGCATGGTCGATGAGGAGCAGTACTGCATCGACATCCTCACCCAGGTCTCCGCGCTGAAGTCCGCCCTGGACGGGGTGGCGATGGGCCTGCTCGAGGACCATCTGCAGCACTGCGTGCTCGACGCCGCCCGCACCGGCGGCGCCGAGGCGCAGGAGAAGCTCGAGGAGGCCACCGCCGCGATCGGGCGGCTCGTGCGCCGCTCCTGATCCCCACGGTGACGCGCTCGCAGAAGCGGCCCAGCCCTGCGCACTAGAGTGCGTCCTGGCCGACGAACCGGCCGACGACCCCGCGCGAGAAGGACCCCGATGACTGCACCCTCCAGCCTCACCGCCACCGCCCTGCACGCCGGCTATCCGGGGCAGGCCGTGCTTCAGGGCATCGACCTCGAGCTCACCCCCGGCAATGCGCCGCTGGGCCTGCTGGGTGCCTCCGGGGCCGGGAAGACGACTCTCCTCGCGGCGCTCGTGGGCGAGCACCGTCCCAGCGCAGGCCACGTCACCTGGGAGGGGAAGGACGTCTCGCGCCTGCGCGGGAAGGACAAGAAGCGCTTCCGGGCAGCGGTGCGGATCGTCTCCCAGTACGCGCTGACGATCACCGATCCGCGCGAGACCGTCCTCTCCCGCCTCGAGCTCGCCGCGAAGGAGGCCCGCAAGGGCGGCCGCACCCACGCCGTCTCCCCCGCCGAGCTGCTGGCCTCCGTGGGACTCGGCGAGCACTACCTGCCGCGCGCCATGCGCACTCTCTCCGGCGGGGAGATCCAGCGCGTGGCGCTCGCGACCGCTCTGTCCACCCGGCCCGAGCTGCTCGTGCTCGATGAGCCGCTGACCGCGGTGGACCCCAACACTCGGGCGGAGCTCTCCCGCACGCTCGGTGAGACGATCCGCCGCCTCGGCATCGGTACGCTCATCGCCTCGCACGACGTCGAACTGCTGCAGCGGCTCTGCCCCGAGATCGCCTTCCTCGGCGAGGGGCGGATCCTCACGAGTGGCCCCTTCGCCGACGTCATGGCGAACACCGAGCATGAGGAGATCCGCGAGCTCGCCGCGATCCACCCCGTCGCCGTCCAGCGCTTCGCCTGAGAACAACGCCGCCTGACCGACTCGCTGTTCGACGGACCCCACTCCCCCGCCGTGCTGCGGCGGTTCTGGAGGCTCCGCCTCCGCCCCTCCCCCGACGAATGGGCCACCATGGCCATCCAGCACACCGTCGTCTTCCGCCTATGACGCGCACCCCGAGCACCGCGGCTTCGTCGCGAGCCGCTGGGAGACCGAGGTCGAGGCGTTCCAGGAATACGACGTCGTCATCCACCCCGGCTGACAGCACCGTTCCCGGCTGACGCAGCCACGTCGGCAGGCGGGATGCCCGCGCTCCCCGCCCGCAGACGGCGCCTCGAAAGCCCTCGCTGTTTCCTCGCTCACAGGAGGGGCTCTCGAGTTGGACGAGCGGTGACATCGGGGTAATGTTTCTCTTCGTAAGCGCCATTAGCTCAGATGGTTAGAGCAGCTGACTCTTAAT
>DAHVRS010000242.1 GCA_027322375.1 Brachybacterium sp.
CATCGGCTCCCTGGCGCGTTCCGTCGACGCGCTCGGCGCCGACGCGCTGCTGCTGACCGGCCACAGCGCGGACGCCTGGGACCCGGCCGCGATCCGTGCGAGCACCGGCTCGATCTTCGCCCAGCCCGTGCTGCGCCTGCCCTCCCACCGCGAAGTGATCGACTGGGTGACCCAGCGCCGCGCGAGCGGGGAGGAATGGACGGTGCTGGGCCTGGACGAGGCGGGCGGGCACGAGCTCTCCGCCGTGGACTTCACCGCCCGCATCCTGCTCGTGGTGGGCAACGAGACCGTGGGGATGAGCGCCGGATGGCGAGAGGCCTGCGATCTCGTCGCCGAGATCCCGATGACCGGCAGCGCCTCCTCGCTGAACGCCGCGATCGCCGGCTCGATCGCGCTCTACGAGGCACGCCGCCAGCGCGGCGCCTGAACCGAGGCCTCGGCGCTCAGGCCATGCCGAGCGCCGCCCGGACCAGCGGCGCCCCGAGCAGCCCCAGGAACGGCCCCGCGAGCAGCACGGGCCCCATCGCGAAGCGGGTGCCCGGCCGCCGAGTGAGAATGAGCACCGCCGCGCCGAGCGCACCGCCGAGCAGCATCACCCCGAGCAGCGAGGCCAGCAGCACATCCGCGCCGAGCGCCCCGGACATGAGCACCACCACCGGCAGCGTCTTCGCATCGCCCATCCCGAGCAGCGGGGGAGCCAGCAGCGCGACCACGATCGCGCCGACGCCCAGCACGGCGGCGAGCACCGCCGCGGTGACAATCACATCGCGCAGCTCCGGCCTGCCGAGCGCCACGAGTCCCAGCGCGACCACGCATGCACCGGCGAGCGCCGCGACCCAGCGGTTCGGCAGCCGGTGCTCGCGCCCATCCACCCAGGCGAGCACGAGCGCGGGCGGCAGATAGACCAGCACCAGCACGGCGAGGACGAGCACGTCGGGAGACCCCATGGCCCCATTGCACCAGAGCCGCGCCCGCCGCGGTGGGGGAGATGCTCGGATGTGGACAGGGCATCCACCCCAGTGCCGTTCGTCCCTGCATCGCTCAGCCCTGTGACCTTCAGCCCAGTGTCGAGCTGACCCGGATGATCCGTCGCCGCATCCAGATGCGCCGGCCCCCGCCGAGGTACACCCGGGTGCGGGCATGCTCCCAGCGGCCGTACTCGGCCTGCTCGACGAGCTCCGCGCGCACCTGCGAGACCGAGGACCCGCGCGGCACCGTGATGATCTGGAACTCGTAGTCCTCGGCGCGGCGGCCCCGTTCGACGGGCAGATCGCGCAGCCCTCGCGGGTTGCTCACGTGCTGGATGCCCGCGACGAGCGCAGTGCGGGGTCGGATCACTCTGACCTCCTGTTCTGGGGGAGGGCCGGGACGCGTCCGGGGCGGTGGCCCGGCCGGATCCGGATCGTGACCGGGACGCGGCCCTCCGGGCTGTCCATTCTGCCGTCGGACGGGGTACCGTCCAACCATGAACTCGGATCCTCGCTCCGCTCTCGCTGCGCTGATCGCCGCCTTCGAACGTCACTACGAGGCCGCTGCCGTCTCCCGAGGTGACGACGACCCTGCGCTGGACGCCGCCACCGAGCAGCTGTCCACCGCCTTCGACGCGTACGACGACGCCCTCTTCGACGCGTACGACATCGCCACCCCGCTCATCGTCTTCGACGGTGACGAGGATGATGACGATGATGACGATGACTTCGACGACCTCGATGACTTCGAGGACGACGATGACGACGACTACGACGAGGACGACGACTACGAGGACGAGGACTCCGGCCGCTGACCCGGCCGGGGCCCGGCCCCGTTCCCGCACATTCCTCTGTGCAGCCCGTGAGGGCATGTGCTGAGGACGTGCACGATCCCTTCACCACAGCTCCGCTGCGCGGCGCCCTGCCACTGGCTGGGCGCCGCTACGCTGTCCGGGGTCCGGTGCGTGCTCACCCCGCACGGACATCCCCCGAGCCCTCCGAGGAGTCCCCATGTCGTTCATCGAGGCGGTGATCCTGGGCCTCGTCCAGGGCCTGACCGAGTTCCTCCCCATCTCCTCCAGCGCCCATGTGCGCGTGATCGGGGAGCTGATGCGCCCCGGCGAGGACCCGGGCTCGGCCTTCACCGCGATCATCCAGCTGGGCACCGAGGCGGCGGTGCTGATCTACTTCTGGAACGACATCAGCCGCATCATCACCAAGTGGTTCCGCTCCCTCGCGGGCAGCGTGCCGCGCAACGACCCTGATGTGCGCATGGGCTGGCTCGTGATCATCGGCTCGATCCCGATCGGTGTGCTGGGCCTGCTGTTCGAGTCGCAGATCGACCACACCCTGCGCAACCTCTACATCACCGCGACGATGCTGATCGTGTTCGGCCTG
>DAHVRS010000366.1 GCA_027322375.1 Brachybacterium sp.
TCCGTCGCGACCTGGTGGCCGAGCCCGCGCGAGCCGGTGTGGAGCATGACGACGGCCTTCCCCGTCTCGAGCCCGAGAACGCGGGCGAAGTCGGGGTGGAAGATCTCATCGACCGCCTGGACCTCGAGGAAGTGGTTCCCCGACCCGAGTGTGCCGAGCTGTTTCAGGCCGCGTTTGCGCGCCGCCTCCGAGACCTGCGCGGGATCGGCGGCGGCGAGGCACCCTTCCTCCTCCTGGACCGGCAGGTCCTCGGGCCGGCCGAGCCCATGCTCGACGGCCCACCGGGCGCCCTGCGCCAGCACCTCGTCCATCTCGGCGGGTTTCAGCGGGTAGCCGCCGCGGCTGCCGACCCCCGCCGGTACTTCCCGGTAGAGCCGATCGACGAGCGCCGGCAAGCGGGCGCGGACCTCCTCGACGGGCAGCGACGTCCGGACGAGCCGCACGCCGCAGTTGATGTCGTAGCCGATCCCCCCGGGCGAGACGACCCCCTCCGTGAGGTCGAAGGCGGCGACCCCGCCCACGGGGAAGCCGTAGCCGAAATGGATGTCCGGCATCGCGAGCGCGTTCCGCTGGATCCCCGGGAGCGTCGCCACGTTCGCGAGCTGGAGGAGCGAGGGATCCCCCTCGACGCCGCCGAGGAGCGCGGGGTCCGAGAAGAGGACGCCCGGTACGTGCATTCCCTCGACCTCGTCCATGGGGATCTCGTAGGTGAACTCGTCGCGGGCGACGAGCCGGGGAACCTTGGGCACGGCGGCGCGCCAGCCGCGCCGGCTATTTGGCTCCCTCGGCCTCGTCGCGGGACCTCGGCAGGGGGGACAAAATCCCAAGGTAGCAGCTGACGATTCTGGCACCCTGGCGTGAGCGGCTGATCCCTTTCCGCGCGTACCAAAATTGTAAATCCGGGGAACTATACCGGGGTGCCCGAGGGCACCTTGACCTCGGACCTCGTCCTCTACCTCGAGACCGACGACTACTCCGGTCCTCTCGACCGGGAGACCCGCAAGGAGCTGGTACGGAAGCTCAAGCGCCTCGAGGAGGCGGAGGCTGAGCTTCGCGCCCTGCGCGAGAAGGCTCGCCGCTTGGAGGAGGAGAACCGAAGACTTCGTTCCTCTCCCCTCCTGCTCGCCGCCACCGACCGCACCGCCGAGGCCGGTGGGATACCCTCGAGCGGGACCTTCTACCGACGGCCCCGACCCGCCGGGCATCGGCGCCGCTCCGGGGGTCAGCCCGGCCACCGCGGTCACGGTCGGAAGCGCCCGACCCCGAACGCTCCCTCCGTGCGCGTGACCCTCGATCGGTGTCCGGACTGCTACGGAAGGCTCGACGAACCCTGCGACGCCTTCCGACGGACGATCACTGACCTCCCCCTCCCTCAGCTCCTTGTCTTCGAGCTCGAGGTGCTCCGGTACTGGTGCCGTCGTTGTCACCGGCGGGTCCATGCCGAGCCGCCCGTGCCCCCGAACCAGCAGTTCGGTCCGGTGCTGGCGGCGTGGATCGCTCACCAGCGGATACTGGGGCTCTCGGTGGAGAAGGTCCGGACCAGCCTCTCCGAGAGTTTCGGACTCTCGATCAGCGAGGCGTCCATCCTCGCGCTGGAGGCGTGGGTGGCCGAGCGCCTCGGACCCGAGTATGCGAGGCTCCGGGCCGGGGTAAAGGAGGCGTCGTCGGTGGGCGCCGACGAGACCCGGTTCCGCATCGACGGGAAGAACGGCTGGCTCTGGGTCTACGAGCACCTGGCCGCCACCGTCTACCAGATCGCGCCGACCCGAGGCAAGGCGGCGGTCCTCGAGGTGCTCGAAGGCTACGAGGGAACGCTCGGCCACGATGCGTGGGACCCGTACGATGCGATCACAACGGCGGACCATGCGCTGGACCCGGTGCACGTAAACCGATGGCTGGAGCGAGCGGAGGTGAGGCATCGGGTCGAGCCGAGGCGACTGCTGAGCACGGACCCCGCCAAGCTGACCTCGGCGGGACACCCGCCGACAGAGCTGCTGCGGTTCGTGGACGGGGTGCGGTCGATCTACCGGGAGGCGATCCTCGTGGTGAAGGACCGGCCGGAGGTCTCGCGGAGGGAACGACGCCGAGCGTACCGGCGCGCCACGAGGCGCATGAGAGCGCTGCTACGGGTGGCGTGGAAGGACCCCGACGCGGCCCGGGTCGCGAAGGAGCTCCGACATCGACGGGGGATGCTGTTCACCTTCCTGAGAACCCCCGGGGTGCCGTACCACAACAACGGGGCGGAGAACGCGATCCGACAGGGAGTACTGATCCGAAAGGTCAGTGGGGGCCGTCGGACCTGGGCTGGGGCGAGGGTGCTCGAGAGGCTGTTGACGATCTACCGCACCTGTCGCAAACAGGGCGTCTCGTTTCGGGACCGAATGCTCAGTGTGTTGATGGGCTCGGGACCGCCGCTCCCGTCAGCCCGTCCACAATCCTGAGCTCATACA
>DAHVRS010000270.1 GCA_027322375.1 Brachybacterium sp.
TTCGCCGTCGTTGATCCGCTTGGTGAGCTCCTTGATCGCCTGTGGCTGATCACCCGAGGGCGAGTACTCGGAGACGACTTCGAAGGGATGCTCGGCGCGGACCAGATCGGTGACAGGACGCATGGGTCGAGCCTACGACCCGCGGCCGACAGACGACATGGCGCGCGTCTCCTGTCCGCTCAGGGCCGACGGACTGCGAGGACCGCCTCGAGGGCGCGGTTCGCGCGGGCGGCGAGCTCCTCGCGGCCGGCGGTGTTCAGGATCAGGCGGTCCGCGCGCCGGATTCTCTCCAGATCAGTGACCTGCGCGGCCATGATCGACTCGACATAGGCGCGGTCCTTGCCGCGGTCGCGGATGACCCGCGCGATGCGGTCCTCACGCCGGGCGAGGACGACGACGACCGCGGCGTAGTCGTCCTCCGCCGCCTTCTCGAGCAGCAGCGGACTGTCATGGACCACGAGCCGCTCCCCCGCCGCCGCGGCCTGTGCCTCCTCCGCCGCGACCGCCTGGTCCACCCTGGTGAGCACGATCGCTTCGAGGTCCGCGCGAGCGGAGGCGTCGGCGAAGACGATCCGTGCCATCGCGGCGCGGTCCACGGTGCCCTCCGCGGTGCGCAGCTCCTCCCCGAAGCGAGCGATCGCCTCCTCGACCCCGCCGCCGGGCACATCGAGCACGGCACGGGAGTGGGCGTCCAGATCGATGACGCGCAGCCCCCGCTCCCGCCAGAGGGCGGCGACGGTGGACTTGCCAGAGCCGATGCCGCCGGTGAGGCCGAGCCGGAGGGGGCGTTCAAGTGCGCTCATACCCTGATCCTAGGAGGGTCGGGCAGGTCACGGCACGATGCCGGGCGGCGGCGCGGAGGACTACGGTTTCAGGGTGGATCCGCTTCAGCTCCTGATCACCAACGACTTCCTCCGCGTCCTCGACCTCGTGGGCGTGTTCGTCATGGGCGTCGCCGCGGGGGCGCTCGCGTCCCGGCTGAACTTCGACGTGGTGGGCTTCGGCGTGATCGGCATGGCCGCGGGGCTCGGCGGCGGTCTGGTCCGCGATCTGATCCTCGACTACGGTACCCCTGCCGCCTTCGCCGGGCCCGGCTATCTCGCCTGCGCCCTCGGCGGCGCGCTGTTCTCCTTCCTCATCCACGCGGAAGGGCCCTGGTGGCGGCGCACCGTGACGGTGCTGGACATCGCCGCGATGGGGCTGTGGGCCGCGACCGGCACCGCGAAGTCCCTCGGCTACGGCCTGGACGTGCTGCCCGCGATCCTGCTCGGCGTGACCAGTGCCGTCGGGGGCGGGGTGATCCGCGACATCCTCGTGGGGCGGATTCCCCAGATCTTCGGCGGCGGGCCCCTGTACGCGACCGGGGCCCTGCTCACGGCGATCCTCACCTGGCTCGTGGTGGCGCTCGGCCTGCCCTCCCCGATGGTGCTCATCGCGGTCGCTTTCGGCTCCGCGCTGGCCGGGCTCGCAGCCTGGCGGCAGTGGTCGCTGCCCGCGCATCAGGAGTGGCAGGTGACGCTCTCGGCCAGCCAGCTGAAGCGCCTGGTGCGGCGCACCCGCAAGAGCGAGCGGCAGCGGGTCGCCCTGGAGACCGGGGCGATCCCCGTGGTCGACGCGGACCACGACGACCTCGCAGAGGACTTCGCGGCGCACGAGGACCACGCCGGGGACTACGAGGACCGGATCTTCCCGGAGACCGGCGAGGACACCGCGGCGGACGGGGACGAGCCCGCCCGCTGACGGAGTCTCAGGGACGCAGCAGCTCGAGCATCCCCGCGACGTCCTCGGCGCCGAGCTGGCCCGGGGCGGAGCCCGCACCGACACTCGCGAAGGTCGCGGCGCTGCCGAACACCTCCGCGGAGACGCGGCTGCTCGCGCCGAGCGCCCCCATGCTGATGGCGATGAAGGGGCCGGAGAGGTCCTCGGCGATGGTCTGGCTCGCCTCCAGCAGGGCGAGCACGTCCCGCGGCGTCCGCGGCATGACCGCGACCTTGGGCACGTCCACGCCGAGGCGGCGCTGCGCGCGGAGGATCTCCACGAGATCCTCCGCCTGTGGCGTGTCCTCCATGTCGTGGTACGAGCCGACCACGACAGTGCCGTGGCGGTGCGCCGCGGAGATCACCCGGGAGACGACGGCGGGGTCGCGGGAGGTCTCGATGTCCACGAGATCGACGGAGGCCTGGGTGCCGGCGCGGCGCCCGCCCAGCAGCGACTCGAGCAGGATCGCGAGATCCCGGTCAGCGATCGGGCGGGTGCCGCCCTCGGCCGCGGTGCGGAAGGTGACCAGCAGTGCCCTGTCCGGACCGAGCGCACCGCGCAGTGCGGGAAGCGCCGCGAGGACGGCCTCGCGGTGGTCGGCCTCGTCCTCCAGGTCCGGGCGGAAGCGGTCCAGGCGCCACTCCATGATCCGGGCGCGGGTCGCGGTCGCGGCCTCGGCCTGGGAGAGCAGCTCCTCCCGATCGCCGCCGACGAGCGGCACGATGATCTCGGGCCGGCCACGGCCCAGCTCGACGCCGCGCACGGTCGCGGTGCGGCGGCGCGGATCGGCCTGGAAGCGGCCCGGCTCGACCGCCTCGGGCGAGGCCTGCGCCTCGGGGGGCGGCGGGTCCAGCAGATTCTCGGGGGTCTCGTCGGTGGTCACCGTGTGCTCTCCTCCGTGATCGCGGCGTAGGCCGACAGCAGCAGGGCGGGGTCAGGGCCCTCGAGCCGGGAGACGGCGCCGATCCGGTCCAGGACCACGAAGCGCAGCAGTCCCGCCCGGGTCTTCTTGTCGCGCTTCATCGTCTGCTCGAGCATCGGCCACTGACGGTCACGGTACGTGGTGGGCAGGCCCAGCGAGGTGAGGACCCGGCGGTGGCGGTCCACCTCCTCCTCGGAGAGCTTCCCGGCCAGGTGCTAGAGCTCGGCGACGAACATCATCCCGATGCTCACGGCGGCGCCGTGACGCCACAGGTAGCGCTCATTGCGTTCGATCGCGTGGGCGAGGGTGTGACCGTAGTTGAGGATCTCCCGCTCACCGCTCTCGCGCAGATCCGCGGAGACCACGCGGGCCTTGACGCGGATCGCGCGCTCGATGACCTCGCGGAAGGCGTCGGAGGTGGTGTCCAGGACGGCCTGCGGATCCGCCTCGACGATCTCGAGGATCCGCTCGTCCTCGATGAACCCGGCCTTGACCGCCTCGGCGAGTCCGGCGGCGACGTCGTTCGCGCCGAGCGCGCCGAGCACGTCGAGGTCGGCGACCACGGCGATCGGCGGGTGGAAGGCGCCCACGAGGTTCTTGCCCTCGGAGGTGTTGATGCCGGTCTTCCCGCCCACAGCGGCGTCGACCATCGCGGCGACGGTGGTGGGGACCTGGAGCACGTCCACGCCGCGCAGCCAGGACGCGGCGACGAAGCCGGCGAGGTCCGTCGCGGCGCCGCCGC
>DAHVRS010000033.1 GCA_027322375.1 Brachybacterium sp.
CCCGCCGCCGCCTGCGCGCCGTCTTCCTCATCACCGTCACCGGCTACGGCGTCGCGCTGCTGTTCCTCGTCGCGGGCGCGCCGGACGTGGCGACCACGCAGGTCCTCGTGGAGACCGCGATGACCGTCGTGCTCGTGCTCGTGCTGCGCCGCCTGCCCACCCACTTCTCTCGTCGGCCCCTGCGGATCGGGGCCTGGGGCCGCTGGGCGATCGCGATCTCCACCGCGATCGTGCTGTGCGGGGCGACGCTCTACGCCGCGGATGCCCGCTATCTCGAGGCGCTCGGCCGAGGCCTCATCGAGCCCGCGTACACGATCGGGGGCGGCCACAACGTCGTCAACGTGACCCTCGTGGACGCCCGCGTCTGGGACACGATGGGCGAGATCTCGGTGCTGCTCGTGGTCGCTACCGGCGTCGCCTCCCTCATCTTCGTCACCCGTCGCGAGCGCCCCATCTCCCGCGTGCGGGACCTCGAGGGGAAGGGCGCGATCTGGCGCCGCCGCCGCGACACCGACCTGCCCAAGAACGTCCTGGAGTTCGATGCCCGGCCCGACGAGGTCACCGGCGGCAACCGCTGGCGCACCTGGCTCTCCGCCGGGCTGACCCTCGCGCCCGAGCGCCGCATGGTGGTGCTCGAGGTGATCACCCGCATCGCCTTCCCGATGATGATGATGTTCTCCGTCTACCTGCTCATGGCCGGGCACAACCTTCCCGGCGGCGGCTTCGCCGGCGGTCTCGTCGCCGGCCTCGCGCTCGCGCTGCGCTATGTCGCTGGTGGCCGCTACGAGCTCGCCGAGGCCGCCCCCGTCCAGGCCGGGCTCGTGCTCGGCGGCGGTATGGCGATCGCGGTGCTCGCGGGTGTGCTGCCGCTGCTGCTGGGCGGGACCGTGTACGCGACCGCGACCCCGGTGGTGGACGTGCCGTTGCTGGGGGAGCTGCATTTCCCCAGCGCCCTCCTGTTCGACCTCGGCGTGTACCTCGTCGTGGTCGGCGTGATGCTCGACTTCCTGCGCTCCCTCGGCTCGCAGATCGACCAGCAGCAGGAGGTGGAGTCCGATGTCCGTTAGCCTCACCCTCCTGCTGACCGCCGGGGTGCGCGTCGCCTGCGGCGTGTACCTCGTCCTCGAGCGCACCCTGAGCCGGATCATCCTGGGCTTCGTGCTGCTCGGCAACGGCGTGAACCTGCTGTTCATCATCGCGGCCGGGAAGCCGGGACTGCCGCCCTTCGAGGGCAGCGGCGACCCCGAGGCGATGACCGACCCGCTGCCGTTCGCGATGGTGCTCACCGCGATCGTGATCTCGCTGGGCGTGACCGCCTTCGGCATGGCCCTGTCCTACCGGGCCTGGCAGCTGTTCGGCCACGACGAGGTCCCCGACGACGTCGAGGACCGGCGCGTGCTGCGCCGTCGCCGTCGCCGCTCCCCGGAGGAGATCGAGCGCCTGCCCTGGACACAGGCGCTGTCCGAGGAGTCGCGCCGCGGCGCGCTCGCCCAGTCCCAGGGCTTCATCTCCGCGGAGGACGAGGATCCGCTGGGCGCGGACCTCACCAGCGCCGAGGACGTCCCCCAGGACGCGACCGAGGCCGACGAGGGCGAGTCCGCCTCCGACTCGGTGATCGGCAGGCGCCTCGCCGCCCGCCGCGCGGCCCGCGCCGCCCGCCGCGCCCCAGCTGCCGGGCCCGCCACCGACACGCACCGCGAGCACACCGACGGGGGAGGAGAGGCATGAGCATCGAACTGCTCCTGGCCCTGCCCGTCATGCTGCCGCTCGGCGGTGCGGCGGTGACCCTGGTGCTGCGCCACCACGCCCGCATCCAGCTCGCGATCGCGATCTCGGCCCTCGCCGCGATCGTCCTGGTCTCGATCATCCTCGGCCAGCAGGTCATCGAGCACGGCGTGCTCGTGCTGCAGATCGGGAACTGGACCCCGCAGCTGGGGATCGTGCTGGTCGCGGACCGGCTCAGCGCCCTCATGCTGCTCGTCTCGAGCGTGGTGACCCTCGCCGTGCTCGTCTACTCGAGCGCGCAGACGGTCAGCGAGAACGTCGAACAGACCCCGGTGGCGATCTACCACCCCACCTATCTGGCGCTCGTCGCCGGGGTGTCGATGGCGTTCCTCGCCGGGGACCTGTTCAACCTCTACGTCGGCTTCGAGGTGCTGCTCGCGGCGAGCTACGTGCTGCTGACCCTGGGCGGCTCCGCGAGCCGTGTCCGCGCCGCGACCACCTACGTGATCGTCTCCCTGCTCAGCTCGGTCATCTTCCTCGCGGGCGTCGCCGCGGTGTATTCCGCCGTGGGCACCGTGAACCTCGCCGAGATGGCGGTGCGGCTGGACGGCCTCGACGCCGGCACCCGCATGATCCTCGAACTGATCCTTCTGGTCGCCTTCGCGATCAAGGCCGCGATCTTCCCGCTGAGCGCCTGGCTGCCGGACTCCTATCCGACCGCGCCCGCCCCCGTCACCGCCGTGTTCGCGGGCCTGCTGACGAAGGTCGGCATCTACGCGATCCTGCGCCTGGAGACGCTGCTGTTCCCCGTCTCCGAGATCTCCACCGTGCTGCTCGCCGCGGCAGGGGCGAGCCTGCTGATCGGCATCTTCGGCGCGGTCGCGCAGACGGACCTCAAGCGTGTGCTGTCCTTCACGCTCGTCTCCCACATGGGCTACATGCTCTTCGGCATCGGGATGGTCACCCAGGCCGGCATGGCGGCGACGATCTACTACGTCTGCCACCACATCATCGTCCAGTCCACGCTGTTCCTCGCAGCGGGCCTGATCGAGCACCGCGGGGGTACCACGAACCTCATCAAGCTCGGCGGGCTGCAGAAGCTCGCCCCCGTGATCGCGGTGCTGTTCTTCGTGCCCGCCATGAACCTCGCCGGCATCCCGCCGTTCTCCGGCTTCATCGGCAAGGTGGGCCTGATCGAGGCCGGTATCGCCTACGACCGCGCCTCGGGCTGGATCCTCATCGCCGTCAGCGTCATCACGAGCCTGCTGACCCTGTACGCGATCGCGAAGATCTGGAACCGCGCCTTCTGGCAGGAGCCCAGCCAGGAGATCATCGAGCGGGACGTGCCCCTGCCGCACCTGATGGGCGGCGCGACCGCCGCGATGATCGGGGTGTCCCTGCTGCTCACCCTGCTCGCCGGCCCGCTCATGACCTACGCGGACGAGGCGGCGAGCGCCGTGCTCGAGCGCACCCCGTACGTCGGCGCGGTCCTCGGCGATGAGGCGGCCGAGCACCTGCAGTACCGGATCGACGACCAGGGTCACCGGATCGACGAGAACGGGCAGGTGGTGGAGCCATGATGCGGAGGATCGCGGAGGTGCGGCACTCCTGGCTGTGGGTGCTCATGGCGATCGCGCTGTGGTGCCTGCTGTGGGGCGGGCTCGACCTGCGCAACGTGCTGGGCGGCGCGGTCGTCGCCGTGCTCGTCTTCGTGCTCTTCCCGATGCCGCCGATGGGGCATGAGCTGACCCTGCGCCCGGTGCGCTTCGTGCTGTTCGCGCTGCGGTTCCTGTCCGACTGCGTCGTCTCCGCCGTGCAGGTGGGCTACTACGCGCTGCGGCCCGGACCCCAGCCGCCCGGCTCCGTGATCGCGGTGCAGATGGCGTCGCGCTCGGATTTCTTCCTCACCTTCACCGGGGTGCTGTGCACGCTCATCCCCGGCTCCGTCGTGGTAGAGGCGCAGCGCGCCACCGGCACCATCTTCCTGCACACCTTCAACACCGGCACGCCCGAGCAGGTGGAGAAGGCGCGCCGCGAGGTCCGTGCCCAGGAGGAGCGCCTGCTGTGGGCGATCGCCCGGCGCGAGGTGCTCGAGGAGGCGGGGCTGCGATGACCGGATTCGAGATCGCCCTCATCGTCTGCAGCGGGGTGCTCGCGCTCTCCGCGATCGGCGTGGTGCTGCGCATGATCATCGGCCCCACGATCCTGGATCGCGCGCTCGCGACCGACTCCCTGGTCACCCTCGTAGTGATGGGCATGGCCCTGTACGTGGCGAGCTCCGGCGCGAGCTGGGCGGGCGGGGCGATGCTGGGCCTGACCGGGATGGCGTTCATCGGCACCGTCACCTTCGCGCGCTTCGTGGCGCGCGAAGACGCCCCGAACCCGGACCGCCCGCTGTCCCGTCAGCGCACTGAGACCGGTGTGCACGTCGCGATCCATCCCACCCCCACGAAGGTCGCGCAGGTCGCTGAGGCGACCGACGACACCTGGGAGGATGGCTTCGGCGCAGAGAACGGTGTCGGCGCCGAGCACGGATCCCGCGCCTTCGAGGACGAGTCCCCGGCCGACGGGCCTGCACCCGACGGGCCTGCATCTGACGGGCCTGCGTCCGACGAGCCGACGGGAGGTGCACGATGACCGGCATCGAGATCGTCTCCACCGTCCTCATCGCCGGCGGCGTGCTGCTGGGCGTCGTCTCCGCAGTGGGGTTGAACCGCTTCGAGGGCGTGCTGATGCGCACCCACGCCGCGTCGAAGCCGCAGGTCGTCGGCCTGATCCTGGTGTTCGCGGGGGCGGCGCTCGCCGCCGGTTCCTGGGCGCTCGCCGGGCTGCTGCTCGTGGTGCTCCTCGCGCAGATGCTCACCGTTCCGGCGGCGAGCATCATGGTGGGCCGCGCCGCGTTCCGCCGTGGCTTCGTGCGCGGCAGCGACTACGCGATCGATGAGCTCAGCCCGCGCCTGGCCGAATCGCTCGACGAGGATGAGGACGAGGACGGCTTCGTCGACGACCTCGACGACGACCACGAGGGCATGGCCGACGGCGACCAGGACCGCTTCCCCGAGAACATCGTCGTCGCGACGACGGAGCCGCTCACCGGCCACAACTGGGAGGAGCCGGAGAGCGGCGCCGACGAGGGCGAGGACGAGGACGCCTTCGACATCGACCTCAAGGACGAGACCGAGCTCGAGGCGGACGCCGTCGCCGAGCGCGACGCCCGCCCCTGAACACGCTGGCCCGTGAACGCGGCCGCCGCCCCCGCGCCGAGGACTGCCTCGAGCGGGGGCGGCGTCGGCCTCAGAACAGCCCGATCGACTCCCCCGCCTCGGTGACGCCCATGCGCAGGGCGGCCGGCTCCTTGGGCAGGCCCGGCATCGTCATGATCGCGCCGGTCAGCGCGACCACGAAGCCCGCCCCGACCTTCGGCACCAGATCGCGCACATGCAGCACGTGGCCCGTCGGCGCACCGAGCGCGGTGGGATCATCGGAGAAGGAGTACTGGGTCTTCGCCACGCACACCGGCAGGGTGTCCCAGCCGTTGCGCCTCAGCATCCGCAGCTGGGCGGGGGCGCGGCCCTCGAGGACCACGTCGTCGGCCCCGTAGACCTTCTGCGCGAGGGTGCGCAGCGACTCCTCGACGCCGCTCTCCGGGTCGTAGAGGTGGTGGAAGTCGGGCACGTCCTCCTCGAAGGCGGCCAGCAGCTGCTCGGCGACGGCCTTCCCGCCCTCGCCGCCCTTGGCCCACACGTCGGAGAGCGCGGCGCGATAGCCCTGCTCGCGCGCCCAGCCGAGGACCGCGTCGATCTCCGCCTCGGTATCGGTGGGGAAGCGGTTCAGCGCGATCACCGGCTCGATCCCGAACTTGCGCATGTTCTCGACGTGCCGGGCGAGGTTCGTGGTGCCCGCGAGCGCCGCATCGATGTCCTCGGTGGCGAGGTCGTCCTTCGCGACGCCGCCGTGCATCTTCAGCGCCCGCGCGGTCGCGACCACCACGGCGGCGTCGGGGGAGAGGCCGCCCTGGCGCGCCTTGATGTCCAAGAACTTCTCCGCCCCGAGGTCGGAGCCGAAACCGGCTTCGGTGACGGTGATGTCCGCGAGCGACAGGGCGAGCTTCGTCGCGGCGAGCGAGTTGCAGCCGTGGGCGATATTCGCGAAAGGGCCGCCGTGCACGAGCGCGGGTGTGCCGCCGAGGGTCTGGACGAGGTTCGGCAGCATCGCGTCCTTGAGCAGCATCGTGATCGCGCCGCCTACACCGAGGTCCTTCACGGTCACCGGTGCGCGGTCGTAGGTGAAGCCCACTACGATCCGGTCGATCCGCTCCGCGAGGTCCTTCAGGTCGGTGGCCAGGCACAGCACCGCCATGATCTCGGAGGCGACGACGATGTCGAAGCCGTCCTCGCGGGGCACGCCCTGGGTGGGGCCGCCCAATCCGATCGTCACCTGGCGCAGTGCGCGGTCGTTGACGTCCACGACGCGCTTCCACTGGATGCGGCGCGGGTCGATGTTCAGGGCGTTGCCCTGGTGGAGGTGGTTGTCCACGAGCGCGGCGAGGGTGTTGTTCGCGATCTGGATGGCGTGGAAGTCGCCGGTGAAGTGCAGGTTGATGTCCTCCATCGGCACCACCTGGGCGTAGCCGCCGCCGGTCGCGCCGCCCTTGATGCCCATGATCGGGCCGAGCGCTGGCTCGCGCAGCGCCACCATCGTGCGATGCCCCAGCAGCGTGAACGCGTCGGCGACGCCCACGGTGGTCGTGGACTTCCCCTCGCCCGCAGGGGTGGGGGACATCGCCGAGACCAGCACGAGGCGGCCCGTCCGGCCGGTCGGCTGCATCTTGCGCACGTCGACCTTGGCCTTGTACGCGCCATAGGGCACGAGCGCCTCCTCGGGCACGCCCGCGCGCTCCGCGATGGTCGTGATCTGCTCGAGCGTCGCCGCCTGGGCGATCGCGAGATCCGGGTTCTCCTCAGACATCGTCGTCCTCCACGGGTGTTGTCTCGCCGGGCGGCTCTGCCCGGGCGGGGTCCACGCTCACCCTACGGTGCGAGGGCCCGCGAGGAGGGCGGAAGAGGTCCTCTCGTCCTGAGGTGGTGGCAGTCGGTACCTCGCCGCGGCGCGAGGACACCCCCGGCTGCACCCTGCGCTGGCTGCACACCGTGAACTGGCTCGGCATGGTCGTGACCGTCGCCGCCGCTTCAGAGAATGCGCGCGAGGGCACGAAAATGGTGCGCGCGAACATCGACGAGGTCGTGGGCCTGGTGCACATCTGCGTGATCGGCCCGTCGAGGACCGCATCACCCGGGCGAGGCAGGAGCAGCACGTCAGCCGCGAGGTCGCCACGGAGCGCCAGGCCCGCGAGGACCGGATGCGGCCGCGTGCGTCCCGCCGCCTCATGCCTTGGGAGACGACAGGGATCGGCCGCTACCACCTCATCGTCGACTCGAGCCGGATGATCCTGGACGAGGCGGTCGAGGAGATCGCCGCCGCCGTCGGGGCTGAGCGCGAGATGCTCGACCTGGACCTCCCGCCCGAGGACCAGGCCTGACCGTGACCCGGGAACGACGAAGCCCCCTGGCGAACCAGGGGGCTTCGTGGTGGTGGCTCCGACCGGCGTCGATCCGGTGACCTTTCGATTTTCAGTCGAACGCTCTACCAACTGAGCTACAGAGCCGTGGTCACGAGGTGACCGAGGACAAGAGTAACAGCACTCCAGGGGTGCCTCCCACCCGACGGGGCTGGGTGAGAGGCACGCCACGGTGGAAGTGGGTCAACGGCCTTGCGGGGTCACGAGACCTTGATGAGGGTCTTGCCGAGGTTGTCACCGCGGAGCATGCCCACGAAGGTCTCGGGTGCGCGGTCGAGGCCGTCGGTGATGTCCTCTGTGTAGCGGACCTCGCCGCTGGCGACCCAGGCGCCCATCTCGCGCTGGAAGTCCGCGAAGTGGGTGGGCACGAACTCGCGCTGGATGAAGCCGCGCAGGGTGAGGCTCTTGGCGAGCACCTGACCGAGCAGGGCGCCGCTGCGGTCCGGGCCCTCGGGCAGGGAGGTCGCGTTGTAGCCGGAGGCGAGACCGCACACGGGCACACGGGCGAACTCGTTCAGCAGCGGCAGCACCGCATCCCACACCGCCCCGCCGACGTTCTCGAAGTACACGTCGATCCCGTCGGGCGCTGCCGCGGCGAGCCGGCCGGGCAGGTCCGGGGCGCGGTGGTCGAGTGCGGCGTCGACGCCGAGCTCCTGGAGGTGAGCGACCTTCCGCTCCCCGCCAGCGATGCCGATCACGCGGGCGCCGCGGAGCTGGGCGATCTGCGCGACTGCGGAGCCGACGGGGCCGGTCGCGGCGGCGACGGCGAGCGTCTCCCCGGGCTGGGGCTTCCCGATCGCGGCGAGGCCCGCATAGGCGGTGAACCCGGGCATGCCCAGCACGCCCAGCGCAGTGGAGACCGGGGCGGCCGAAGGATCCAGCACCCGCAGACCGGCCGCGTCCTCGACGCTGTACTCCTGCCAACCGCCGTAGCCGAGCACCATGTCGCCGGGGGAGACCAGATCCGAAGTGGACTCGACCACCTCGGAGACCGTCCCGCCCACGATCACGTCACCGATCTCCATCGGCGGGGCATAGGACTTCGCCGCACTCATGCGCCCGCGCATGTACGGGTCCAGGGAGAGGTATCGGGTGCGCAGCAGCGCCTGGCCGGGGCCG
>DAHVRS010000287.1 GCA_027322375.1 Brachybacterium sp.
AGGATACGGGGCGGGACGCACGCCCCACCCTGTCCGGCGGGGTCAGGCCGGGCGCTCCTGCAGGGTCACGTCCACGGTCCCGTCGGCCGTGAGCGGCTGCTCCGCGGCCTCGCACACGGCGGCCGCGACGTAGCCGTCCCAGGCGGTCGCCGAGCGGGGGGCGATGTTGCTGCCGTCGGCCACCGCGGCGACCCAGGCCTGCACCTCCGCGTCGTAGGCGGCGATGAAGCGGGGCCGGAAGTCCACCGGCACGCTGCCGCCCCAGCGGGAGCCGGCCTGCTGGGTGGTGACCATCCCGGACTCCTGGCCCACGGTCGCCGCGCCCTTCGAGCCGACGAGCTCGGTGCGCACTTCGTAGCCGGAATTCGTGCTGACCCACAGCTCATCGGTGACGACGGTGCCGGAGGCGGTGCGGAAGACGAACAGCAGCGGGTCGTGCAGCCCCTCGGGAGCCTTCTCCGTGGTGCGCGGGACGATGGTCTGGACCGAGGTCGCGGGCTCGTCGAGGAAGAAGGAGATCGCGTCGATCTCGTGCACGGCCGAGTCGTAGACCATGTGTGTGTCGGAGAAGCCGGGCAGGACGTCAGCGTTGCGGTGCTTGCAGTTCAGCAGCAGCGGCGTGCCGAGCTCACCCGCCTCGAGCGCGTCCTTCAGCTGCCCGTAGCCGGCGTCGAAGCGGCGCATGAAGCCCAGCGACACGAGCTGCGCGCCGGCCTCGTGCTCGGCGCGGACCACGTCGAAGGCGTCGGCCGGGTTCATCGCCAGCGGCTTCTCGCAGAGCACCGGCTTGCCGGCGTCGATGCAGGCCAGGACCTGTTCGCGGTGGAACTGGCCGGGGCTCGCGATGAGCACGGCGTCCACGTCCTCGGCCGCGACGACCTCCTGCCAGGTGTCGACCACACGGGAGCCGGGAGCGGTGGCGGAGACCTTCTCCGCCGTCTCGCGCGCGTAGTCGCTGAGCACGCTGACGCGCGCGCCCTTGGTGCGCTGGGAGAGGCGCTCGACGTGGTCGGCGCCCATGCGGCCCACGCCGATCACGCCCACGCGGACGTCCTGCGGTGCAGCCTGCGCGCCGGGTGGAACAGCGGCGTCCTGGGGTGCGGTCATCGGGCCTCTCCTTCGAGTCGGGGGTCGATCCCGGCGCCGTCCCAGGTGCCGCGCACCCAGCTCTGCTCGGGATGGTCGGTGATGTTCCAGGCCCGGACCGGGTCGGGGCCTGCCATGACGTTGAGGTAGTACATGTCGTGGCCGGGCGCGGCGGCGCAGGGGCCGTGCCAGCCGTGCGGGACCAGGACGGTGTCGCCGCTGCGCACCTCGACGAGGACGTCGATCGGCTTGTCCTCGCCGCTCGAGGTGGTCTGGTGGAAGCCGAAGCCGGGGCCGGAGGGGCCGTCCTGGATCTCGTAGTAGTAGATCTCCTCGAGCTCGCTCTCGGTCTCCGTGGTCTCGTCGTGCTTGTGCGCCGGGTAGCTGGACCAGTTCCCGCCCGGGGTGATGACCTCGCAGGCGATGAGCGAGTCCATGCCGTCGAACGCGCCGACGGCCCCGAAGTTGCGGACCTTCCGGGTCATGTTCCCGCCGCCGCGGATCTCGACCGGCACGTCCTCGGCGCGGATCAGCGTGACCGGGTGCGCGCCGCTCGCGACCGCGGTGGTGAGCGCGAAACGGCCGCCCTGCTCGGAGGTGATCGTGAGCTGGGAGCCGACGGGCACGTAGAGCACGTCGGTCGCGGAGGCGAAGACGTTCTCGCGGCCGCGGAGGTGGTGGGTCTCGCCGCCCACAGAGACATCGCACGCGCCGTTGAGCGGCACGATCATCGCCTCGACGCCGCCGGCGGTGACGGACTCGGACTCACCGGGGGCGAGGGCGAGGACGCGCAGGCCGGTGTGGACCCAGCCCTCGCGCGCGCCGGGATCGATGATCGTCTCGTAGTTGCCGCGGCCGGTGGACCCGGCCGGCAGGTGCAGCTGCTGGGGATCAGTGCTGGTCATGGGAAACTCCTGTTCTCGCGGCCGAGCAGGCGGCGCGGCGGATGGCGGGACGGTCAGGACACCGGAAGGGTCAGGACACCGGGATCAGGACACCGAGCGGAGCATGTCCACGGAGGCGGTGACCGCTCCAGTGACGTCGTCCCCGGCGGGGTACAGCAGGGTGCGGCCGACGACGAGTCCGCGCACATTCGGGCGGGCGAGCGCCCGTCCCCATGAAGCGCGGAGGGTCTCCGGGTCATCGTCGACGGGGTCGCCGCCGAGGATGAGGGCGGGCATCGTGGTCGCGTCCATGACGCGCTCCATGTCCTCGACCGCGGGCAGCTTCAGCCAGGTGTAGGCGCTGGTGGCGCCGAGGCCCTGGGCGATGTGGATGGACTTGATGACGGCCTCCGGGGAGAGGTCGTTGACGATCTTCGTGCCCGGCCCGCCGGGGCGGGAGGCCATGAACGGCTCGACCATCGCGATCAGCTCGTGGCGGGCGAGGTCGGTGACGGCCTGCGCGCTCGCCTCGAGGATGAAGGAGGTGCGGTCGTCGTCGAGGTCGATGCGGGTGAGCATCTTGCCGCCGTCGAAGCCGGCCTGCTTGATCGCGGCGGCGTCGTAGGCGGTGAAGCGGTCCTCGATCTCCCAGGACCCGCTCTGCAGCCCGCCGCGGTTCATCGAGGCGAACACGACCTTGTCCTCGAGCGCGCCCATGAGCAGCAGGTCCTCGAGCACGTCGGCGGTGCCGAGCACCCCGTCCACGCCCGGGACGGCGAGCGCCTCGCGCATCCGGTCGAGCATCTCGCGGCGGGAGGCCATCGCCTGACCGCGGGTGCCGACGCCGAGGGCGCCGCGCGCGGGATGGTCCGCGGCGATGATCATCATGCGGCCGTCGGTGTCCGCGACGGTCTTGCGGGAGCGGGCCGCGGTCAGGCGCGCGATCCGGCCCGGATCCTCGATCCGCACCCGCGTGACCTCGTCGTAGGTGCTGACGAAGGCGTCGCGGGTCCCCGGCGTGGCGGTGGCGTCGGTGGCAGTGGTGTCGGTGGTGCTCATCGGGTCGCCTCGGCATCCACGCCGCGGTTGCGCAGGGCGGCGAGCATCTGCTCTACGGTCTGGCCGTGGTTGGGGTCGCCGCCGGCGATGAGGAGGTCGATCTCCTCGGTGGTGGGCATGGCGGTGGAGCACTCGAGGCGGCTGGTGACGATGGCGCCGGCCGCGTTGCAGCGGGTGAGCATCTCCTCGAGGGACTGCCCGGTGAGCAGGCCGTGGCAGAGCGAGCCGCCGAAGCTGTCCCCGGCGCCGAGCCCGTTGATCACCTGGATCAGATTCGGGGCGACGACCACGTGGTCATCCGCCGTCTTGCCGAGCACGCCGAGCGGACCCTGCTTGACGATCGCGATCTGCACGCCGGCCTCGAGCAGGGCGTCCGCCGCACGCTCGGGCTCGGTCTCGCCGACGGCGACCTCGCACTCCTCCTTGTTGCCGACGGCGACGGTGGTGTGCTTCAGCGCCTCGCGGTACTCCTCGCGCGCCTCCTCGATGGAGGACCAGAACATGGGGCGGTAGTCGAGGTCGAAGACGGTGTGGCCGGTGCCGGAGCTGCCGGTGCGGCCGCGGGCCTCGAGCGCCGCGTGGTGGGCGGAGCGGCTGGGCTCCTCGGACAGGCCCGTGCCGGAGAACCAGAACAGCGGCACGTCCCGGATCTCCTGGAGGTCCAGGTGCTCGGGCGCGACCTGCAGGTCCGGGGCGCTGGGCTGGCGGTAGAAGTACAGCGGGAAGTCATCCGGCGGGAAGATCTCGCACAGCGTGATCGGGGTGTTCAGCTCCTCGTTCTTCACGACGAAGCGACCGGAGACGCCCAGGCGCTACATCTCCTGGACCACGTAGCGGCCGAACGGGTCATCCCCCACGCCGGTGATCACGGCGGGGGTGTGCCCGAGCCGCGCCGCGGCGACCGCGACGTTGGTGGGGCTGCCGCCGAGGAATTTGCCGAAGCTGTTGATGTCCTCCAGCCCCTTCTCGATCTCCAAGGGGTAGATGTCCACGCCGCTGCGGCCGAACGTGATGATGTCGAGATCAGATGCCATGGCTCTCCATGCCTCCCTGCGTCAGAACCTGGTGCGGGTGTCGGGGCTGCGTCGCCCGCGGTCTCCCGGAGAGATCCCATGATCACACGTAGGGGCACTCTTTGTCCATACATTGAATGGGCCATGCAGGGAGACTGCCTCCCGCCCTCGCCCCTCCGGCCGCAGCGCCGACGCGCGTTACACCGGACCGACGAGCTCGCCACCCAGCACACGTCGCCCCGCAGCGTCATGCGGCCGCGACACCAGTCTTGTCATGACAAATCATTGACATGCGTGGTGCCGCAGGTCATGCTTGTCTCGTACGAGCTCATCGTCGAGTGGCCCGCGGCGCGGACCTCCCGGCGGCGGCACCCTACTCCCGTCGGACCTCACGGCGGCACCCACCACCGCCGGCAGGTCCGGCACGACCCCCTCCCCGCCCCTCGCGCGGCGGGACTGCATCACGGAGGCAGCATGAGCGAGAACCCTACGGACACCGCGCCCGCCGGCACGGTCCGTCTCACCGTCGCCCAGGCTCTGGTGCGCTTCCTCGCCGCTCAGTACAGCGAGCGCGATGGCGTGCGTCAGCGGCTGATCCCCGGCACCTTCGGGATCTTCGGCCACGGCAACGTGGCGGGCGTCGGCCAGGCGCTGCTGCAGAACGCGATCGACCCGGCCCCGGCCGAGGGCGATCTCCCCGCTGAAGCGGGGATGCCCTACTACCAGGCGCGCAATGAGCAGAACATGGTGCACACGGCCGTCGCCTATGCGCGCACGAAGAACCGCCTGCAGACCATGGCGTGCACCGCCTCGATCGGCCCGGGCTCCACGAACATGGTCACCGGCGCGGCGCTCGCGACGATCGACCGCATCCCCGTCCTGCTCCTGCTCAGCGACGTCTTCGCGAACCGCGCCGTGGACCCGGTGCTGCAGCAGCTCGAGGACGAGCGGGCCCTGGACGTCACCGTCAATGACGCCTTCCGCCCCGTCTCGCGCTTCTTCGACCGGATCTGGCGGCCCGAACAGCTGATCCCCTCGCTCCTGGCGGCGATGCGCGTGCTCACCGACCCGGCCGAGACCGGCGCCGTGACCATCTGCCTCCCCCAGGATGTGCAGGCCGAGGCGCATGACTGGCCGGTCGCACTGTTCGCGGAGCGGACCTGGCACGTCGGCCGCCCTGTGCCCGAGCCCGCGGCGCTGGACCGTGCGCTCGAGGTGATCCGCAGTGCCTGTCGGCCCGTCGTGATCGCCGGCGGCGGCGCGATCTACTCCGAGGCGAGCGCGGCCCTCGAGGCCTTCGCCGACGCGACCGGCATCCCCGTGCTCGACACCCAGGCCGGCAAGGGCGCGCTCAGTGCCGACCACCCGCTGTGCATCGGCGGCGTGGGCGCGACCGGCAACGATGCGGCGAACACGCTTGCCGCCGAGGCCGACGTCGTCATCGGCGTGGGCACCCGCTACACCGACTTCACCACCGCCTCCCACACTGCGTTCCGGAACCCGGATGTGCGCTTCGTGAACCTCAACGTCAAGGCGTTCGATGCCGCGAAGCACGCCGCGACCATGGTCGTCGCCGATGCCCGCGAGGGCCTGGACGCGCTGCGTGCCGGGCTCGAGGGCTGGCAGGCCCCGGTCGAGCACGGCGAGCGGGCGAAGCAGCTCTGGGCCGACTGGGAGAAGCTCATCGAGCCCTGCTTCCAGCCGCACGACCAGGAGCTGCCCGCCCAGACCGAGATCTTCGGCGCGCTGAACGAGATGATGGGCGCGGAGGACATCGTCATCAACGCCGCCGGGTCCATGCCCGGTGACCTGCAGGCGCTGTGGAAGGCACGCTCCCCGCAGCAGTACCACCTCGAGTACGGCTACTCGTGCATGGGCTACGAGCTGCCCGCCTCGCTGGGCGCGAAGATGGCGGCGCCCGACGCGGAAGTCGTCGCGATCATCGGCGACGGCACCTTCCAGATGGCGCCGCAGGAGATCGCCACGATCGTCGCCGAGCGGGTGAAGGTCATCCTCGTGATCCTGCAGAATCACGGCTGGTCCTCGATCGGCTCGCTCTCCGAGTCCCACGGCTCCCAGCGCTTCGGCACGAAGTACCGCATGCGCGATGAGAAGAGCGGCCTGCTCGACGGGGACACGCTCCCCTTCGACATCCCCGCGAACATCCGCTCCTACGGCCTCGAGGTCCAGGAGGTCTCCGACACGGCCTCGTTCCGCGAGGCGTACCGGAAGGCGGAGGCGTCCACCGAGGCGACCGCGATCGTGGTGAACACGAACCTGTACGGCCCGAACCCGCCCGGCATCGGCTGGTGGGACGTGCCCGTCAGCGCCGTCGCTCGCCTCGAGTCCACGCAGCAGGCCCGTGCCCAGTACGAGCAGGACCTCGCCCCGCAGCGCCACTACCTCTGACCGCTGCCCTCTCCCCACCCACCGCTCACTGCCCACTGCCACCTGCCAGCTGCCCGCCGTCCGCCGCACGAACTTTCAAGCCCTCTGCCAGACATCAGCGCCACATAGCCCTTGACGCCACGCCAGCGACTTGAAAGTTCGTGAGCAGGACGGCCACACAGACCATCCAGACACCCCACCCCCGAGGAGAACCCCATGGGATACGAGATCACGCACGTCATCGACGGCCAGGAAGTCGCCGGCACCGGCGCGACCCAGCCGATCATGAACCCGGCGACAGGCGGCGAGGTCGGCACGCTGCACCTCGGCAACGCCGAGACCGTCGACCGGGCCGTGCAGGTCGCAGCCCGTGCGCAGAAGGAGTGGCAGCTGGAGTCCCTCGCCAAGCGCACCCAGATCCTCTACCGGATGCGCCAGCTGGTCATCGACGCGACCGACGAGCTCGCCGTCGCGATCTCCCGAGAGCACGGCAAGACGGTCGCGGACGCGAAGGGCGAGGTCGCGCGTGGCCTGGAGACCCTCGAGTTCGCCACCTCCATCACCCAGGACCTCAAGGGCGGCTTCTCCCAGAACGTGTCCACCGGCGTGGACGCGCACACCGTCCGCCAGCCGCTCGGCGTGGTCGCCGGCATCACCCCGTTCAACTTCCCGGCGATGGTGCCCTTCTGGATGCACCCCGTCGCGATCGCGACCGGCAACGCCTTCATCCTCAAGCCCTCGGAGCGCGATCCCTCTGCCTCGAACATCGTCGCCCGCCTGTACCAGGAGGCCGGGCTGCCGAACGGTGTGTTCCAGGTGATCCACGGCGGCAAGACCGTCGTCGACGCGCTGTGCGAGCACGAGGGGATCTCCGGGGTGTCCTTCGTGGGCTCCACCCCGATCGCGAAGCACGTCCACCAGACCGCCTCCGCGGCCGGCAAGCGGGTCCAGGCCCTGGGCGGTGCGAACAACCACGCCGTGGTGATGCCGGATGCGAACATCGAGTTCGCCGCCACCCAGGTCGCCTCCGGCGCCTTCGGCTCCGCCGGCGAGCGCTGCATGGCCGTCCCGGTCGCCGTGACCGTGGGCGAGGCGCATGAGCCGTTCCTCGCCGCGATCAAGGCGGAGGCCGAGAAGCTCGTCGTCGGCCCCGGCGATGACCCCAAGACCGACATGCCGCCGCTCATCACGCCCGACGCCAAGGAGCGCGTGATCCGCATGACCGACGAGGCCGAGGCCGCCGGCGCCACGATCGTCGTGGACGGTCGCAGGCTCGTGGTCGAGGGCTACGAGAACGGGAACTTCGTGGGCCCGACGGTCATCACGGACCTCGCCGCGGACCATCCCACCTACACCGAGGAGGTCTTCGGCCCGGTGCTCGTGGTGATGCACGTGAACAACTTCGACGAGGCGATCGACCTGGTCAACGCCTCCCCGTTCGGGAACGGCACCGCGATCTTCACCGACTCCGGCCACTACGCGCGCCGCTTCGAGGACGAGATCCAGGTGGGCATGATCGGCATCAACGTGCCGATCCCGACCCCCGTGGGCTACTACTCCTTCGGCGGCTGGAAGGACTCGCTGTTCGGCGAGCACCACGCGCACGGCCCCGAGGGCCTGAACTTCTACACGCGCCAGAAGGCGGTCACCGTCCGCTGGCCCGCGCAGAACGAGGCCGTCGAAGCCTCGATGAGCTTCCCGACCCACGACTGACCCGCCGTCCGGGGCGGCCGACGGGCCGCCTGCGCGCCTGGCGTCGCGCCCTCCGCCGCACCCCGGCGTCGCGCACAGTTTTGTCGCCCTACGACCGATGTGGCTCTCCGCATCGGTCGTAGGGCGACAAGACTCCTTCCCACCCCGGTGCCGGCCCAGGTGCTGGCCCGCCCGCCCCTGCTTCTTCGAAGGAGATCCCGCATGACCATCGACCGATCCCGCAATCCTGAGGCGCCGTTCGACAAGCTCACGATCGGCGTCTGCCCCGACCAGTGGGGCGTGTGGTTCCCCGAGGACGAGAAGCAGATCCCCTGGCGCACCGCGCTCGCGGAGATGGCCGAGGCCGGGTTCTCCGTGATGGAGACCGGTCCGTGGGGCTACTTCCCGAAGGACGCGAAGGAGCTGCAGTCCGTCATGGACGAGCACGGCTTCCGCGTCGTCGCCGGGACCGGCTGGGGCATCCTGCACAAGGAGGAGGCCTGGCCGGAGACGGAGAAGACCTTCCGCGCGATCGCGGAGACGCATGCGGCCGTGGGCGCGGAGTACATGGTGCACCTGCCGCCGATGTACCGCGACGAGAAGACCTGGGAGTTCACCGATGAGCGGGAGCTGTCCGGGGAGGCGTGGCGGCGCTACGTCGAGAACGCGAACGAGCTGGGCCGCATCATGAAGCAGGACTACGGCCTGACGATGGTGCTGCACCCGCACGGCGACTCCCACATCGAGACGCCGGAGGAGATCGCCCGCGTGTTCGAGGCGACGGACCCGGAGCTGGTCTCGTTCTGTCTGGACACCGGCCACATCATCTACGGCGGCGGCGACCCGATCTCGATGATCGACGAGTACCCCGAGCGGATCGGGTACGTGCACATCAAGGCCTTCGACCCGGAGATCACCCGACAGGCGCATGAGAACGACTGGCCCTTCGGCGAGGCGGTCGCGAAGGGCGCCTCGGTGCGACCCCCGGCTGGCCTGCCGGATATGAAAGACCTGGTCGCGAAGCTCACCACGCTCGACAAGGAGCTGTACGTGATCTGCGAGCAGGACCTCTACCCGTGCGATCCGACGCTGCCGCTGCCGAACGCGATCGCGACGCGCGAGTTCCTGGCCGAGTGCGGCCTCGGCGTGAAGTGACGGACCCCCGCTGAGAGAGCAGGTCGCGCAGCACCCGAGCGCGTCGTGAGGAGAGAACATGCGTGAGATCGGCATCGGCGTGGTGAGCCTGGGCTGGATGGGGCGTCTGCACGCCGCGTCCTACCAGCGCCTCCCCTCCCGCTTCCCGGAGCTGGGCATCCGGCCGCGGCTCGTGGTGGCCGCGGACCCGATCGAGGCGAACCAGACGGCCGCGATCACGCAGTTCGGCTTCGAGAAGGCGGTCGCCTCGATCGACGAGGTGCTCGCCGATCCGGAGGTCGAGGCGCTCTCGATCTGCTCCCCGAACTTCCTGCATCGCGACTTCGCGCTCGCGGCTGCGGCGGCGGGGAAGCCGTTCTGGATCGAGAAGCCGATGGGCGTCTCCGCGGCGCAGTCCCGCGAGATCCGTGATGCGGCGGCCGCGCGGGAGGGCGCCGGGATCCCGACGGCGGTGGGCTTCAACTATCGGCACGCCCCCGCGATCGCGCACCTGCGGGCGCTGGTCCAGGCAGGCCGGCTGGGCCGGATCACGAACGTGCGCTGCTGGCTGATCGCCGACTACGCCTCCTCCCCCGACGGCCCGCTGACCTGGCGCTGCGACCGGGACAAGGGTGGCAGCGGCGTGATCGGCGATCTCCTCTCCCACGGCGCAGACCTGGTCCAGCACGTCACCGGGCAGAAGATCTCCGAGGTCACCGCGACCTCCGACATCTTCGTGCCGGACCGGCCGATCCCGACGAAGCTCGGCGTGGGCCACGGCGGCTTCGAGGTCGGGGACGAGCGCGGAGCCGTCGAGAACGAGGACTGGGTCGCGGCGCTCGCACGGCTCGACGGCGGGGCGCATGCCACGCTCGAGTCCTCCCGGGTCGCGCACGGGCATCGCAGCGACTACGCGCTGGAGGTGTTCGGCACCGAGGGCTCGGCCCGCTGGTCCTTCACCCGCATGAACGAGTTCGAGGTGATGATCGGCGAGGGCGGCACGGAGCACGGCTACACCACCGTCCTCGCCGGCCCCGGCCACGGCGACTACGACCGCTTCCAGCCCGGCCCCGGCATCCCGATGAGCTTCGATGACCTGAAGACCATCGAGGCCGCGGCCTTCCTCTCCGACGTCACCTCCGGCACCCACCGCGCCCCGAGCGCGGAGGACGGGCTCAGCGCCGCCGAGATCTGCGAGGCGATCGTCCGCTCCGCCGCGAGCCGTGCCTGGGAGGCCGTGCCGCAGGGCTGAGTGCTCCGTCGGCCGACGGGCCTGGCGCGCACCCCGACGGCACTCTCTCGGCCGACGGGGCGCGCGACCGCGCGGCGGGCAGGCCCCGGCGGGCGCCGCTCAGGCGGCCGACGGGCCGCCCTCGGCGAGCCGCCGCGCGGGGTCCGGGATGCTGGCCAGCAGCGCCTGGGTGTACTCGTGCTGCGGCGCGCCGAGCACCTGCAGGACGGGGCCCTGCTCCACCGCACGGCCGGCGCGCAGCACGGTCACCTGATCAGCGAGGGAGCCCACCACGGCGAGGTCGTGGCTGATGAAGATGCAGGCGAAGCGTGCTTCCTCGATCGCATCGCGCAGCACCTCGATGACATGCGCCTGGATCGTGACGTCCAGAGCGCTGGTCGGCTCATCGGCGATGAGCAGGGAAGGGCGGCGGATGAGGGCGCGGGCGATCTAGACGCGCTGGCGCTGACCGCCGGAGAGCTCGTGCGGCAGGCGCGAGACGTAGCTGCCGGGCAGGCGCACCAGCTCGAGCGCCTCCTTCACGCGCCGCTGCGTGGCGACGCGGTCCTTCTCCCCCGCGAGCAGCAGCGGCTCCCCGACGCTCCAGCCGACGGTGCGGCGCGGGTTCAGGGAGGAAGCAGGGTTCTGGAACACGAGGCCGACGTGCGAGAACGCTTCGCGTCGTGCCGCGCGGCCCAGCGTGCGAGGGTCCACGCCGTCCAGCTCCATCACCGGCGCCTCGAACGGGACGAGGCCAGCGAGCGCCTTCCCCCAGGTGGACTTGCCGGAGCCGGACTCGCCCACCAGGCCGTGAATCTCTCCGCGGCGCACCTGCATGGAGACGTCGTCGAGCGCAAGGTGGGAGCCGCCGCGGCGCCGATACTCGACCCGCAGGCCCTCGACCCGGACCACGAGCTCGCCCGCGCCGTCGGGCGACGTGCCGCTGGACGCTCCCCCGTCGGCCGCTGAGCCATCGGCCGCTCCCCCGCCGTCCGCAGCGCCGTCGGCCACCGCCCTGCCATGCGCTGCCCCGTCGGCCATTCCCCGCTGGAGCGTCTCCGCGAGACGCGGCACCGCGCTGAGCAGCTCCTGCGTGTACGGGCTCTCGGGGGCGGAGAGCACCTCGCGGACCGGCCCGGACTCCTGCACCAGGCCGTCGCGCAGTACCACCACCTCGTCGGCGATCTCGCCCACCACTCCCATGTCGTGCGTGATGAGCAGGACCCCCACCTCGCGCTCGTCGACGATGCGGCGCAGCAGGTCAAGGATGCCGCGCTGCACCGTGACGTCCAGCGCGGTGGTCGGCTCATCAGCGATGAGCAGGTCGGGGTTTCCGGCCAGGGCCAGGGCGATCACCACGCGCTGCAGCTCCCCGCCGGAGAGCTCGTGAGGGTAGGAGGCGGCGGTACGGTCCGGATCGGGCAGCCCCACCGAGGTGAGCAGCTCCCGGGTCCGGGCACTCACCCGCTTCGCGCCGCGCAGCTCCTCCCGCACGGCGAGCACGTCCTTGAACACGGCGGAGACCTTCATGACCGGGGACAGCGACTGCCCCGGCTCCTGGAACACGGTCCCCACCCGGGCCGCCCGCACCCGGCGCAGCTGCGCAGCCGGCCGGCCCACCAGCTCCTCCCTCTCCAGCAGCGCGCTGCCGGTGACGACCGCGCCGCTCGGCTGCAGCCCGATGGTCGACATCGCCGTCAGCGACTTGCCGGACCCGGACTCGCCCACGAGAGCGGTGATCCGGCCGCGGCGCACGGACAGGTCCACGCCGCGCACCAGGTCACGGCCCGCGATCGCCACGTGCAGGCCGTGCAGGGAGAGGAGCTCGTCGGGGGTGGTCATCAGCCCAGCGTCACCGTGGTGTAGTTCGGGTAGGCGGGGAACTCGCCGATCACGAAGTTGCTCACGCCAGAGCCGTGGAGGAAGGAGTTCTTCGAGTAGATCAGCGGGACCACGGGCGAGTCCTCGAGGATCTGCTTGTCCACGGCCGCCCACTTCGTCTCCGCCTCGGCCTCGTCCACGGTCGAGGAGGCCTCGAGGATCGCGGCGTCCACGTCCTTGTTGGAGTAGCGGGCGAGGTTGTAGTTGCCGTTGCCGATCTGGGAGGAGTCGAACAGCGGGGTGAGGTTCGCGTTCGGGGAGGGGACGTCCGGCTGCCAGGAGCTGAGCACCAGGTCGTAGCCGGTGCCGTCGCCGGCGGGAACCTCGGCGGTCCACGCGTTCTGATCCAGCGGCTGGATCGTCACGGTGATACCGGCGCGCTGCAGGCCCTGCTGGATCGCCTCGGCGACGGTGGTGTCATCCTCGGTGATCACCAGGCGCAGGGTCAGGTCGCTGACCCCGGCCTCCGCCAGCAGGGCCTTGGCCTTGTCCGGGTCACCGGCCGGATCATCGGAGTACAGCGAGTACTCCTCGCGGCCCGCGATGCCGGGGGTGATCAGGGTGGTCGCGTAGTCGCCGGAGATCTCGCCGCCCTTGGCGGTGAGATAGGCGGTCTTGTCCACCGCGTACTGGATCGCGGTGCGGACCTTCACGTCCTTCAGCGCGGGCGAGGTCGTATTCAGCGCGAGGTACTCCAGCGCGCCGGGCCCGGAGGTGACCAGGCGGTCCCCCACGTTCGCGTCGTTCTGCGCCTGGACCAGCTGGGCGGTGGGCACGAAGCTCGCAAGGAACGAGTTCTGCGCGTCGGGGCGGTCGGCGATGATCGACTGCGCGACCACGCTCGGGTCCTGTGCGAGGGCGAACTCGACGGTGTCCGCGTTGATGGTGCGGGCCTGGTCGGTGGCCTGGTCCCAGTTCTCGTTGCGCTGCAGCACGATTGTGCTGCCGGCGGCGTAGGACTCGAGGCGGTACGGGCCGCTCGCGACGGGCGCGGTCGCGTACGCCTCGGGCTGACCGGAGTCCTCCGGGACCGGGGCGAACGCCGGGGTGGAGGCGATCCAGCCGAAGGCGCCATAGGGGCGGTTCAGGTGGAAGACCAGGGTCAGGTCATCCGTCACCTCGATGGAGTCGAGGTGCTCGCCGCCGAAGGGGCCCTGGTAGTTCTCGCCGCCCTCGAGCAGCACCTTGTGGTAGGTCAGGCCGCCGGTGAGCTCGGGCGCGAAGGAGCGCTCCAGCCCGTACTTGATGGTGGCGGCGGTGATCGGGGTGCCGTCCTCGAAGGTCAGCCCCTCCTGGAGGGTGAAGGTCCAGGTGCGGCCGTCCTCGGAGACGGTGCCGGTGTCGGTGGCGAGGTCCGGGATCAGCTCGGTGGGGGCGTCCGGGGAGGTCTTCCAGGCGGTCAGGCGCCGCGCGGTGAGGGCGAGGGAGGTGATCGCGAGGCCCTGCGAGGTGGCGGGGTCGAAGCTCATCTCCTCGCTCGAGGTGAAGATCGTCAGCGTGCTGCCGCCAGCGCCCGCGTCACCGCCGCCGTCGCTGCCGCCGCCCAGGGTGGAGGAGTCGGTGGTGGTGCAGGCGTTGAGGGCGCCCAGGCCCAGGATCACGGGTCCGGCGGCGAGCAGGCCACGGCGGGGCAGGCGGTTCAGAGTCATGCGGATCTCCTGAAGGTGTGGAGGGGCGGGGAGGAGGGAACGAATCAGGGGGTATCGGGAGCGGGTTCGTCGGCCGTCCGCGCCCGACGGCCGCCGCCAGCGGCGAGGCGCCGGTCCAGCAGGGGGCGGGAGAGGTCGGCGGCGAGGTTCGCGAGCACGATGAGCAGGGAACCGATGAAGGTGGTGCCGACGATGACGGGCAGGTCCGCGGTGGAGGTCGCATCCAGCAGCAGTGCGCCGAGCCCGGCGAGGCCGAAGATGCGCTCGGTGATGACGGTGCCGCCCAGCAGTGCACCGATGTCGAGCGCCACGAGGGTGACCAGTGGCAGGGCGAGGTTCCGCAGGGCGTAGCGGTCGATGGTGCGCTCGGTGAGCCCGGCGGCGCGGGCGGTGCGGGCGTAGTCCAGGCCCAGCTGCTCGATCATCGAGGAGCGCACGAGGCGGGCGTAGATCGCGCCATTGAGGAAGGCGAGCGTGGCCCAGGGCAGCACGAGGTGCCACGCCCATTGCGCAGGGTTCTCGAGGAAGGGGACGTAGCCGCCGCTGGGCAGCCAGCCGAGCTTCAGCGCGAATACCACCACCGCCAGCAGGCCCACCACGAAGGCGGGGGCGGAGGCCGCGATGACGCTCACGCCGGTGACGATGCGGTCCAGCAGCCCGCCCTGGCGCCGGGCGGCGATCGCGCCGGAGGCGATGCCCAGCAGGGACTGCAGCGCGACCGCGCCGAGGGCGACGGAGAAGGAGACGGGGAACCGCTGACCGATGAGGGTGGTGACGCCCTGGTGCAGCTGGAAGGAGTAGCCCAGGCACGGTGCGGCGCAGGCCAGGACCACGTCGCCGGAGCCATAGGTGCAGCCCAGCACGATCGCGCTGAGGAAGCTGCCCAGCTGCACGAACCAGGGCTTGTCGAAGCCCATGAAGCCGCGTGCGGCCTCGAGGTCCTCGGGGGAGCAGGGCTTGCCGCACATGGCCAGCGCCGGGTCGATCGGGGCGAGGTAGAAGATCGCGTAGGTGAGGGTGAGCACCACCAGCAGCACGCCGAGGCTGCGGCCCACGCGCAGGAGTGCGGGCTTCATGAGCGGCCTCCCCGAGGGTCGAGGGCGTCGCGGAGGGTGTCTCCGAGGATGTTGAAGGAGAAGGTCACCAGGAACAGCGCCGCGGCCGGGAAGAGCAGGAACGCCGGATCCACGATGAGCCAGGAGATCGCGTCGCCGATCGAGCGGCCCCACGACGGGGTGGGCGGCAGCATGCCCACGCCCAGGAACGACAGGCTCGCCTCCGCGGCGATGCGGCCGGGCAGCGAGATCGAGGCGAACACGATCACAGTGGAGGCGACGTTCGGGAGCACCTGGTGGCGGAACACATGACCGAACCGGGCACCCATCACGCGGGAGGCGGTGACATAGGGCTGCCGCACCACCACGCGGGTCTCCGCAGCGACCACGCGCGCGATCCCCGGCCAGCCGAACATGCCGATGACCAGTGTGAGCAGCAGGGCGCGGGGGGCTTCGAGCGGGAAGAGGGCGCTGAGCGCGATCGCGAAGATGAGGAAGGGGAAGCCGAGGGTGACGTCGGTGGCGAAGTCCACGAGCTTCTCGACGACGCCGCCGAGAGCGCCTGCGACGATGCCGAGCACCACGCCGATCGCGGTGGCGAGCAGGGTCGAGGCGATGCCGATCAGGAGCGAGACCCGCGCACCGTAGACCACGAGGGAGAAGAGGTCACGGCCCGTGCCGGGCTCGACGCCGAACCAGTGCTCGGCGCTCACGCCGCCGAGGGGCCCGGCCGGGGAGGTGTCCGGGGCCAGGGCGTCGACGTTGTAGGTGAAGGGGTCGTTGCCGCTGAGCGCCGCGAGCTGCGGTGCGAAGAGGGCGGCGAGCAGGCTGATCACCACCACGATCCCGGCGGCGAGCGGCAGCGGTCGCAGGAAGGCGTGGCCCAGCGAGCGCCGGCGAGGCGGTTCCTCTCCCGTCGCGGCGTCCTGCAGCGAGGTGGTCTCCGTGGGGAGGCCCTCGGATTGGGTCATCATGTGTGCTTTCAAAGACTCAAAGGGAAGCTGATCAAGTATCGCACCACTCCCCAGGGACGTCCTGCGTCGAGGGTCACGCTTCGCCATCTCCGTTCCACATCACATGCGCGCGTCACATGCGCGTGGCGCACGGGGTGCCCGGGGCGGCGGGCGCGGAGGCGCGGCACATCGCCGGGGCTCGCACCGCGCGGACGACGGGGTCAGCCGGTGAGGAAGCGTCCGGAAAACCCCCGGGTGCCGTCCAGCCCTGCGCGATAACCTGACGGCACGCCCCGACGCGGCTCCCAGCGCGCGTCGACATCGCGAGGAGGACAGCCAGTTCCGGTGAGCGAAGGACGGGATCCATCGGCCCAGCAGCCGAGCAGCGGGAGCCCCCGGTTCCCGGACCCCTTCGCGCCCGGCAGTCCCTCGTCGGCCGATGGCACTGCGCTGCCGCCCGGCCAGCGTGACCTGCCGTGGAAGGCGACCGCGGAGCGGCGTGACCTCTGGGGGCCGCGGCAGCAGGCGCTCGAGGGGACGGTCCGCCCGCCGACCGGCAGCGCCGTCGGCCCCGTGCACCGCTCCTGGCTGGTGCGCCTCGGCAGCCCTGTCGTCGCCGGCGGTCTCGCCGCGCTCGCGACGGTGGTGGTCGTGCTTGGCACGGGCCTCGGCGGGCCACTGCTCGCCCTCGCGGCCGCGGCCGGGATCGGGATCCTCGCGCTCGGCGGGACCGGCATCGCTGTGAACCGCCCGATCGGCACTGTCCAGGAGCGGCACGTGCTCGATGCCTCCGTCCTCTCCAGCACCCGCGAGGTGCTCGAGCGGATCCTCGAAGCCGATGCCGCGACCCGCGACAAGCTCGCGCCGCTGCGCCCGCAGGCCTCTAGCACCCCGGCCGCCGCGCTCGTGCTCGAGGACGTCGACTCGCTGCTGACCAGGATCGATGCGCTCGTAGGAACCGAGGCGCTGCAGGCTTTGCGGCCCTCTGCCGGAGAGGTGACGATGCTCGAGGGCATCGCCTGCCGCTACGTGCCGGAGCTCGTCGACGCGGCGGAGGACACGATCGGCTTCCTGCGCACCTTCGCCGGGACCGCCCGGCGCGACGCGCTCGCGAACCTCGAGAGCGTCCGCGCGCAGCTGTCCGTGCTCGCCGAGGGCGTGGAGCGGATCGAAGGGGACCTCGTCGGCGGGGTCTCCCGCGACCTCGAAGTGCATGCCGAGTTCCTCCGCGCCCGCTTCGCCGACCAGCACCTGAACCCGATCATCGACGTCTGACGCCGCCGCAGCCCCGTCGGCCGCGGACCCCACCGACCACCAGAACATCCACCCGCACGACCGCCACGAGGAGACCGACATGGACAAGCTCCAGCCGCCCACCCCCGCCGAGGAGATCACGCCCGCCGAGCCGGTCGAGCAGATCAGCGATGAGCAGGCCGTCTCCGTCCTGCCCGACCTGCCCGCTGAGAAGCAGCAGGAGCTCGAGCAGCGCGCCGACGCCTGGGTCGACCAGATCTCCCAGCTCAGTCCCCACTCGCAGGAGTTCTCCGCCCAGGTCGACGCGCTCGGCGCGGTCGCCCGGCGCACCTTCGAGCGCACCGCCCAGACCTCCTCGCGCTTCATGGAGCAGTCGCTGCGGGAGTCGAAGGAGAAGGGCAGCGCCCAGGCGTCGGTCGCGAAGTCCCTCGCGGATCTGCGCACCACGATGGAGGACCTCGCCCCGAAGGAGGAGACCTTCGCGGACAAGGCGCTGAGCTTCCTGCCCGGCCGCAACGCCGCCAAGCGCTACTTCCGCAACTTCGAGTCGAATCAGGACCAGCTCGACGGAGTCCTCGGCGCACTCGGCCGCGGCCAGGAGATGCTGCAGAAGGACAATGCGGAGCTCGCGGTGGAGCGCAGGGCGCTGTGGGAGGACCTCGGCGCGCTGCAGAAGGCGACCCACCTGCTGGGCCTGCTGGACGATCGCACGGTGCGCCGCGCCGAGCAGCTGCGCGGCGAGGGCCGAGCGGCGGAGGCCGACGCGCTCGAACGCGATGTGCTCTTCGCGGTCCGCCAGCGCCGCCAGGACGTCGCCACCCAGACCGCCGTCACCGTGCAGTCCTACCTGGCCATGGGCCTGATCGAGGACAACAACACCAAGCTCCAGCAGGGTGTGGAGCGGGCCCGGACCACGACCGTCACGGCGCTGCGCACCGCGGTGATCACCGCGCAGGCGCTCGAGAACCAGAAGATCGTCCTGGACCAGATCGACGCGGTCAACCGCACCACCGACGATCTGATCTCCCGCACCTCCGCGATGCTCGCCGACAACTCGGTGCGGATCCAGGAGCAGGCAGCGACCTCGGGCGTCTCCGCGGAGACGCTCCAGACCGCGTTCGAGAACCTGTTCACCACGATGGACGGCATCGACTCCTTCCGCACCCAGGCGAACCAGAACTTCCTCACCACGGTGACGAACCTGGAGCAGCAGGTGCGCCGCGCCCAGCCGTACATCGAGCGGATGCAGCAGGAGCGGCCGGAGCACGCCGAGATCGCGAAGGCCTCCGCCTCCGCCGCGGACCTGCTCCAGATCGAGGACCAGCCCTGAGCGGCAGTGCCTGAACAGAGGGCGTGGACAGAGGGAGGGCGCGGTCCGGGTGGACCGCGCCCTCCTTCATGTCCGCACCCAGGCGGTACGTGCTCAGCCCGCCGTCGGCGCGGAGACGACGACCGGGGCGCTCCCCTCACCGACGAGGGTGACGGTGAGGCCGCCCTCGGGCCAGGCGAAGCCCTTCGGCAGGTCCTCCGCCGCGACGCTGATCTCGCCGGCGTCGCCGCTGAGGAAGAGGTGGCAGGTCCCGTCCTTCTCGACCGCCCGAGCCCAGTTCACGCCGTCGATCTCCAGCTCGCCGAGCCCGCGGGAGCCGGCGAGGGCGGGCTTGTGCTCGGCCATGAACTCTCCGAGGGACTCGAGCGCGGCGACCTGCAGCTCGTGCAGGGTGCCGTCGGCGCGGGGGCCGACGTTCAGCAGCACCCGCCCACCCTTGGAGACGGCGTCGACGACGTGCCGCACCACCTGGGCGCCGGTGAGGTACTGGTTCTCGTCCTCCACCTGGTTGAATCCGAAGGACAGGCCCACGCCGCGGCAGTTCTCCCACGGCTCGCCCTCGGGGATCTCCCCGACCTGGTACTCGGTGGTCGCGAAGTCCTGGTGCGCCCCGGCGAAGCGGTCGTTGATCAGGCCCTCGGGCCGCTGCGAGTAGAAGTGCTCGAGCAGCTCACCGAGGCCGCCCTCCTCGAAGTGGAAGTTCTCGTCCGGCCAGCCGATGTCGTTCCAGAAGACGTCGGGTCGGTAGCGGTCGATGAGGTCACGGACATGGGCGCTGCAGTACTTCCCGTACTCGTCATCCCGCGGGCGCTTGAGGTCATGCACGTCCTCCCCGCTGACCAGCGGCTCGGTGGGGCGCACATGCCAGTCGAGCCCGCCGGAGTAGTAGACGCCGAAGCGGAGCCCGGCGTCGGTGGTGGCCTTCGCGATCTCGCCGACGAGGTCCCGCTTCGGGCCGCGGGCCACGGTGTTGCGGTCCCCGGTGCCGGGTGCATCCCACAGGGTCACGCCGTCGTGGTGCTTGGTGGTGGGGACGACGTAGTCCGCGCCGGCGCGGCGGAAGAGATCCGCCCACTGCGCGGCGTCGAACTGCGAGGC
>DAHVRS010000288.1 GCA_027322375.1 Brachybacterium sp.
CGCTGCAGGCCGTAGCGCTGCACGAACTCGCTGAAGGTCTGCCCGGTCTCGTGGATCTCGCGGACCACGGACTTGGGGGAGAGGTCCTCGGCGCGCACCCAGGGGCGGGTGCGGGCGTAGATCTCGAGAGCTGCCTCGAGGTCCGCCTCCAGCGGCTTCGGCCAGGTGACCTCGTCCAGCAGCGCCATCCGCTCGGTGTACTCGACCCCGTCGGCCTTGAGCTCGGCGAGCAGCTCGCCCTTGGCCGCGTTCTGCTGGGCGAGCAGGATCTGACGGGGGTCCTCGAGGATCGCCTCGATGATCGAGACGGTGTCCAGGGTGAGGGACTCGGACTCCTCGTCCAGCGAGTCGATCATCGCGATCGCGAAGGGCGCCAGCGGCTGAGTCATCGTGAAGTCGAGCTGGAGGTCCTCGACGAGGGCGAAGCGTCGGCCCAGGTGGTCGACCTCGTCGAGCACCTCGATGATCTCCGCATCGCGCAGGCCGCGGAAGATCTCCACCGCCTCGCGCACGAGCTTCAGCTTCTGCGCGCGGGTCTGGTGGCTGGTCATGATCAGGTGCCGTCCCGCGGCGATCGCGTCACCGGGACGGGCGATGAGGGCGAGCACCATCGAGGCGGTGATCCGCAGGTGCGGCCGCAGCGCCTCGGGCGGGTTCTCGACGAGCTTGTCGAGGTTCTGCTCGGACCAGCTCACCGCGCCCTCCGGGATGCGGGGCTTCGGCTCCTTCTTGCGCTTCTTCGCGTTGTTCGGGGTCTTCCCGGCCTCCTCGCGGGCAAGCTGCTTGGCGCGCTCGCGCTCGAAGTCGATCGTCCAGGTGGGGGCCTGGACGACGACGTGCCCGATCGTGTCGAAGCCGGCGCGGCCTGCGCGGCCTGCGATCTGGTGGAACTCGCGGGCGTTCAGCAGGCGCATCCGCTTGCCGTCGAACTTCGCCAGCCCCGTCAGCAGCACGGTGCGGATCGGGACGTTGATGCCGACGCCCAGGGTGTCGGTGCCGCAGATGATCTTCAGCAGCCCGGACTGGGCGAGCTTCTCCACGAGCCGGCGGTACTTCGGCAGCATCCCGGCGTGGTGCACGCCGATGCCGGCGCGCACGAGCTTCGAGAGGATCTGCCCGAAGCCCTTGGAGAAGCGGAAATCGCCGATGATCTCGCGGATCTGCTCCTTCTCCTCGGTGGTGAGGATCTTCTCGCCCTGCAGCGCCTGGGCCTGCTCGAGCGCTTCCTTCTGGGTGAAATGGACGATGTAGACGGGCGCGTCGCGGTCCTGGAGGATCGTCGCGATCGTGTCCGGCAGCGGCTCAAGCGACCAGCGGAAGTCCAGCGGGACGGGGCGCGGCGCATCGTCGACCACGGTGACATCCCGGTCGGTGCGCTCCTCGAGATCATCGACGAAGAAGGTGACGTCGCCGAGGGTCGCGCTCATCAGCACGAACTGGCAGTGCGGCAGCTCCACGAGCGGCACCTGCCAGGCCCAGCCGCGCTGGGGGTCGCCGTAGTAGTGGAACTCGTCCATCACCGCGAGGCCCACCTCGGAGCCGGGGCCGTCGCGCAGGGCGTGGTTCGCGAAGATCTCCGCGGTGCACACGATGATCGGGGCGTCGTGGTTCACGGCCGAGTCGCCGGTCATCATGCCCACGTTCTCGGCGCCGAACTGCGCGACGAGGTCGAAGAACTTCTCGCTCACCAGCGCCTTGATGGGGGCGGTGTAGTACGAGCGCTCACCGCGGGCCATCGCGGCGAAGATCGCGGCGTAGGCGATCGTGGTCTTGCCCGAGCCGGTGGGGGTCGCGGCGATCACGTGGTCACCCGCCGCGATCGCGAGCAGCGCCTCCTCCTGATGGGGGTAGAGCGTGCGCCCCACACTCTCCTGCGCAGAGATGAAGCCGTCGACGATGTCGTCCTGAGCGGTCTCGGAGGTGCGCTGGGGCAGGAAGGGCGTCAGGCTCGGCATGCCCCCAGTCTGCCAGGGCCACTCCTCTAGCCGACGAGCTCGCCGCGCAGCCAGCGCCGGTGGGCGTCGATCGCGATGCGTGTGGGGAGCTCCGGGACGCGAGGGTCGCGGGCCATGTCGTCGTACGGCTCGCCGCGCAGCAGGAGGAACTGGTAGCTGGTGATCAGCGCCGTGACCCGCTTGCCGTCGACCGTCACGATCCGGGTGGCCCGGCGCCAGTACCAGCTGTCGCTCGTCTCGATCACCGCGACGCGCTCCCAGGGCAACCACCGGTCCCGCAGATATCCGCGCACCTCGATGCCTCCCGTGCGCACGAGCATCGCCAGGCGTTGTGCCCGGGCAAGGAGGACCAGCAGGGGCGCAGCCACGAGGGCGATGAGCACCGCGATGACGGCGAG
>DAHVRS010000294.1 GCA_027322375.1 Brachybacterium sp.
CTCGCCGTACTTCTCGCGGATCTCGGACTTGTCCAGACCCTGCAGGGCGCCGTAGTGACGCTCGTTGAGGCGCCAGTCGCGCTTGACGGGGATCCAGTGACGGTCCGCGGCGTCCAGGGACAGGTTCGCGGTCATGATCGCGCGGCGCTGGAGGGAGGTGTGGACCACATCCGGGAGGATGCCGGCCTCCTTCATCAGCTCACCGCCGGCGGTCGCCTCCTGACGGCCCTTGTCCGTGAGGTGGACGTCCACCCAGCCGGTGAACAGGTTCTTCGCATTCCATTCGCTCTCGCCGTGGCGGAGCAGCACGAGTGTGTAGGTCATGCCCTCAGCCTACGCGGGAGCGCGCGGCCGGGCATCTTGCGCCCATCGGTGACGCCCTCCCGGGCGGCCCGGCAGAGTCCACCGGCGCGGCGCGGATATGGTCCAGCCATGACCACCGTGGCCTCTCTCGATCTCACGTCCCTGCCTGTCGTGCTGCTGGACCTCGATGGAACCGTCGTCGAGTCCGCGCCGGGGATCCTCGCCTCCCTCGACCACGCCTTCGCCGCCTGCGAGGTGGAGCATCCGGGCAGCGAGCGCCTGCAGTCCTTCATCGGCCCACCGCTGGTGGACTCCTTCCGCGCGGAGCTGGGGATGGGCGCCGAGCAGGCGGAGGTGCTGCGCCAGGCCTACTCCGAGCACTATCTCGTCGAGGGCTACCGGCTCAGCGTCCCCTACGAGGGGATGGCGGAGCTGATCTCCGGCCTGCGTGCGGACGGCCGCACCGTCGCGATCGCGACCAACAAGCCCGAGACCACCGCGCGCATGGTGCTGGAGCATCAGGGCCTCACCGGAGACCTCGACCTGATCGGCGGCACCGACCTGGCTGCGGGCCGCACGAACAAGGCGCAGGTGATCGCCAGCGTCCTCGAGCGGCTCGGGGTGTCTGCGGCGGACGGGGCCGTGATGGTGGGGGACCGGGTGCACGATGCCGAGGGCGCCGCGGTGCACGGCCTCGAGGCAGTGATGGTGGGCTGGGGCTACGGCGGCGATGTCGAGCGTGCCCTCGACCTGCCCTTTGCCGCATCCGTGTCCGAGCTCCACCGAATGCTGCGCGGCTGAGCCTCGCCTGCCCGCGGGGTCAGGCCTCGAGCAGGATCGTGAAGGGGCCGTCGTTCGTGAGCCCCACCCGCATCATGGCGCCGAACCGCCCGGTGCCGACGGTGACCCCGCGCTCCCGGATCGCCTCGACCACCTGGTCCACCAGCGGCTCGGCGACCGGGCCCGGGGCGGCGCCGCTCCAGGAGGGCCGGCGCCCCTTGCGCGCGTCGCCGTAGAGCGTGAACTGGGAGACCACCAGCACCTGCGCTCCTGCGTCGAGCACGGAGCGCTCGCCCTCCAGGATCCGCAGCTCGCAGATCTTCCGGGCGATCGTGGCCACTTGCTCGGGTCCGTCGTCATGGGTGACGCCGATCAGGGCCAGGAGCCCCTCGCCCTCGACCGCGCCGACCACCTCCCCGTCCACCTCGACCTGGGCACCGTCGACTCTCTGGAGCACTGCACGCATGCCCCCGATCGTGGCACAGCAACCTGCTCAAGACGCAGCCGACGGGCAGGGCGCGGCCAACGGGCGCGGGCGCCGTCGGCGCGTCATCGCAGCGCCGACGGGCGGTCGCGCCACCGACGGGCGCAGTCAGCGCCCGAGGATCGAGTCGATCCGTCGCTCCTGGGTGGGGGAGTCGTCACCGTGCTCGGCCGGGAACTGCGCCGGCGCGGCAGGGGCTGCCGGAGCCGTTGGCGCGATGCCGGAGGCTGCAGTCGGGGCGGGGCCGGTCGAGGCGGGGCCCGCGGGTCCCGTCATCGGCGGTCCCGAGCGCTGCGGCGGCGCGGACTGCTGGACCGGCGTGGAACTGCCCGGCGCGGGCGCGATCGAGCCGGGTCGCGGCGGTGCCTGCACGGGACGCTGACCAGTCACCTGGCCGCCGGGAGCGGCGCTGCCGGGACCCGCTGAGGCATACCCCTGGGCGCTGGATCCATGGACACCCGGACCTGCAGCGCCCGGCCCCGCAGCGCGCACCCCGGTCGTCGGCCCGTCGGCCCCCGCGGCGCGCTCCTGCTGCGCGGCAAGCGCCGCGATCCGATGCGACTCGGCGGCGCGGGCCTGCGAGACCCACTCCTCGGCGACCCGCACGATCGCCTCGGTCGCCGCCTCCCAGGACGACTCCTGCTGGCGATGCGGGCCTGTGGCCAGCGAGAGCACCACCCCGGCCGAGCGCAGCGCGAGCTCAGTAGGATCCACCCGCCCGGCGAAGACCGTGTGCCAGGTGCTGATCGCATCCTCGACCCGCTCCTGCATCGCGCGGTCGATGCGGCCCGCATTGCCGTAATCGGCCAGGACGCTGAGATGGGCGAGCAGGCAGGCGAGATCGTCGGCGCGCCGGCCGGGGCCCACCGTGTCGATGTCCAGCAGCCCCACCACGCGCCCCTCGGCGACGAAGACCTGCGCCTCGTAGAAGTCGCCGTGGACCGCATCGTGCGGGCGCATCTCCAGGCGGTTCTCGATCGCGGCGAGACCGTCGCGGATCGCGCGCACCAGCGCGTCCAGGCGTGGCCCGAGCGAAGGGACGGAGGAGGCGACGATCCCGGCGTAGAACTCGACCGAGTCTGTCCACGGCGGCCGCAGCGGCAACGGATACATCGAGGCGGGCAGCCGGTCCAGCAGCGCGATGAGGTCCTCGGCACGGCACGCGTCCACGCCCTCGTC
>DAHVRS010000300.1 GCA_027322375.1 Brachybacterium sp.
CCCCTGGCCGGCTGCGCCCTGGACGGCGCCCTCGCCGACGGGGGCGGTAGCGGCGGCGCAGGCGACGACCTCGAGCTGTCCTTCCTCATCTCGAACCTCGACGGCGGCTGGGTTCCCTCTAAGAGCGCGATCTCCAGCTACGAGGCGAACGTGTGGCAGCAGCTGACGGACAAGCTCGTCCACACCGACGCCGAGGGGAACGTGACCCCCTGGATCGCGACCCGGTGGGAGCAGAACGAGGACGCGACCGAGTACGTGCTCCACCTGCGCGAGGGCGTCACCTTCTCCGACGGCACCGTGCTGGATGCCGACGCGGTGCTCGCGAACCTCGAGGCCTGGGCAGTGGGCCGGCCCGAGGAGGGCCTCGCCCGCGTGGGCCTGTTCCCGGGCGGCACCTACGCCGGGGCGGAGGCGCTCGATGACCTCACCGTCCGCGTCTCCTTCTCCGCCCCGACCCTGTCCTTCCTGCCCACCCTCGGCTACCACGGCTGCCAGCTGATGGCCCCGTCGAGCCTCGCCCTATCACTCACCGAGCAGGCAGACCTCGCCCGCCAGATCGGCTCCGGCCCCTTCGTGCTGGAGAGCTGGACGTCTCGCGAAAAGGTGCGCCTGGTACGGCGCGAGGACTACGACTGGGCGCCCGAGGCGCTCGGCGCGAGCGGCCCCGCCCGGCTCGCCGCGATCACCTTCACGGTGCTGCCGGATGACTCCCTGCGCGCCTCCGCCGCGCGCGCCGGCCAGACCGACATCGCCTACAACGTGAACCCGCAGGTGCTGGACGCCTTCACCGAGGCGGGCTCCGTGATCGAGGTGCCGCGCTATCTCGGCTTCGTCCACGGCTACAAGCTCGATGTGCGCGTCGCCCCCTTCGACGACGTGCGGGTGCGCCAGGCGATCACCCGCGGCATCGACCGCGCCGAGATCCTCCGCACCGTGTTCACCGACGCGTGGCGCCCCGCGACCAGCTGGCTGCAGGACGGCATCCCCGAGACCACCGATCTCACGGACACCTTCGCCTACGACCCGGAGCTCGCCGCGCGCCTGCTCGACGAGGCGGGCTGGACCGGCCGCAGCAAGGACGGGTTCCGCACGAAGGACGGCGTCGAGCTCGCCTTCACCATCCACCCCACCCCGTATCTCACCGGCTCCGTGCCCGAGGCGGAGCTCATCACCCAGCACCTGGGTCGGCTCGGGATGCGGGTGGACACCCAGAAGCTCGACATCCCCACCTACACCGAACGGGTGATCAACAACCCCGCCCAGGGCCTCGCCGAGGTGACGCGCAGCTTCATCGATGCGGGCACCGTCGCCGGAGTCATCACCGACGAGGGCGAGGACTGGTTCGGGACCGGCTCGACCGACGCCGAGCTGGTGCGTCTGCGCGATGAGGTCGCCGGGGCCGGCAGCCGCGAGCTGCGCGCCCCGCTCATCGAGGAGCTCTCCCGCCACGTGCTCGAGCAGGCCTACTTCATCCCGCTGGAGCAGAACGTGCAGCGCATCTACGTGCAGTCCCCGCAGCTGCAGGGCATCACCTTCAACGCCGTCGCGATCCCCTCATACCACGCCGCATGGAAGGAGCAGGCATGAGCGCCGCCGCCCTCTCCCCCGCCCCCGCCGCACCCACCCGCCGGGACGCGACCGCCCGGACCGCTCGCCGCTACGGCACCTTCGCGCTGCGGCGCACCGGCCAGGCCCTGCTCGTGGTGCTGCTCGCCTACGTGCTGGTCTTCCTGGTCCTCGCCGCGATCCCGGGCGACCCGATCTCCGCCCAGCTCGAGAACCCTCAGGCCGGCTACACCGAGGAGGAGAAGGCGCAGATCCGGGCCTTCCACGGCCTGGACCGGCCGGTGCTGATCCAGCTCCTGCTGGCCCTGTCCCAGGCCGTCACCGGGCAGCTCGGGACCTCGCTCGCCACCTCACAGCCGGTCACGGCGATGCTCGCCGCGGCGATCCCCTCCACGCTCGCGCTCGCGCTCACCGCGCTGCTGCTCGCGCTCGCGATCGCGGCGGTGCTGGGCCTCGCTTCGCGCCTGCTGCCGACGGGCCGGGCCGGCGCCCTGATCCGCTCGCTGCCGGCCGTGTTCCTGTCCACCCCGAACTTCCTCATCGGACTGGTGCTGATCCAGGTGCTCGCGGTGCAGGCGGGGCTGTTCAGCATCGTCGAGCCGGAGAGCATCGGCGCGACCCTCGCCGCCGCGCTGACGCTCGCGATCCCCGTCTCCGCGCAGATCGCGCAGGTGTTCATCACGGCGCTGGACGAGGCGGCGGGGCAGGACTTCGCCGAGGTGGCGCTGGCCCGCGGGCTCCCGCCCGCCCAGGTGGTCCTTCGCCATCTGCTGCGCCCCTCCCTGCTGCCGACGGTCACGATCGTGGGCCTCGTGCTCGGCGAGGTGCTCGGCGGTTCCCTGATCACCGAGGCGATCTTCGGCCGCGCCGGGGTGGGCACGCTCGTGCAGAAGGCGGTCGCCGCCCAGGACGTGCCGGTGCTGCTGGCCGCCGTGGTGCTCTCCGCGCTCGTGTTCGTGCTGGTGAACCTCGTGATCGACCTGTTCTACCCGCTGCTCGATCCGCGCCTGCGCGGGACGGAGGAGACCCGATGACCACGTCCGCCCTCATCTCTCCCGGCCCTGCCGCTCCTGGGCCTGCGGCGCCGCCTGTCGAGGCGAGCCGTCTGCGCGTCGCGCGCCGGCCCCTCCCGCCCGCCGGGGTGCTGCTCTCCCTCGCGGTGCTCGTGGTGGTGCTCGCCTGGTCCCTCGCACCAGGCCTGCTGACCCGGCACGATCCCGCGATCGGGATCCCGGATGAGAAGTTCACCGCGCCGGGCTGGGAGCACTGGCTCGGCACCGACCATCTGGGCCGCGACCTGCTGGCTCGGATCGTGCACGGCTCCGCCTCCTCCATGACCAGCGCCCTCATCGCCGTGGGGATCGGGGTGGTGCTCGGCGGGCTGCTGGGCCTGCTCGGCGGTTACCTCGGCGGCTGGGTCGACTCGGTGATCTCCCGCGTGGTCGAGGTGCTGCTCGCGATCCCGGGCTTCCTGCTCGCCGTGGTGGTCGTCACCGCGCTCGGCTTCGACACCCGCAACGCCGCAATCGCCACCGGCATCTCCGCGGTCGCCGTGTTCGCACGGCTCATGCGCGCCGAGGTGCTGCGCGTGCGCACCAGTGTGTTCCTCGAGGCGGCCCGGCTGGTCGGTGCCTCGCCCACCACGGTGCTGCTGCGCCATGTGCTGCCGAACGCGCTGCGGCCCGTGCTCTCGCTCGCGATCCTGCAGTTCGGCATCGCGATCCTCGTCATCGCGGGGCTCGCCTTCCTCGGCTACGGCGATCCGCCGCCCGCCTCCGACTGGGGCCTGCTCGTCTCCGACGGCCGCGAGCACCTCCTGCACGCCCCGTGGCTCGTGATCGCCCCGGGCGTCGTCATCGCCGTCGTCGTGCTGTCCGTGAGCCGGCTGTCCAGCTGGCTCGACCAGGGAAGGAACCGCTGAGCATGTCCTCCACATCCACCTCCGAGACACGCACGCCCGACGGGGGCAGCGCCCCCAACGCCCCGCTGCTCCAGGTCGAGAACCTCCACGTCGCCTACGGCGCGACCGAGGTGGTCCACGGCGTCTCCTTCGCCGTGGGCGCCGGCAGGTCCCTCGCCCTGATCGGCGAGTCCGGCTCCGGCAAGTCCACGATCGCCCGCGCCGTGCTGCGCCTGCTCGGCACGAAGGACGCGCCCGTGACCGGCACGATCCGGGTGCAGGGCCGGGACGTCAGCGCACTGCGGGAGCGGGAGTTCCTGCCGCTGCGCGGACGGGTGCTGGGCCTCGTGCCGCAGGACCCAGGCGCGTCCCTGAACCCGGTCCGCTCCATCGGCGCTCAGGCCCTCGAAGCGGCCGCGCTCGTGCCCGGCGCGCACCGCCGCGAGGAGCGCGAAGCACTGGTCACCCGCGCCCTCGAACGGGTGGGACTGCCGGAGACCGAGCGGATCCTCGCCGCCTTCCCCCACCAGCTCTCCGGCGGGCAGCTGCAGCGGGTGCTCATCGCGCTCGCGCTCCTTCCCGGCCCGCGCCTGCTGGTGGCCGACGAGCCCACCAGCGCCCTGGACGCGACCGTGCAGAAGCAGATCCTCGATCTGCTCGATGAGCTGCGGGCCGAGCTCGGCATCGGGATCCTGCTCATCACGCACGACCTCTCCCTCGCCGCCGCCCGCGCGGACGAAGTGGTGGTCCTCCAGGACGGGCGGGTGCAGGAGGCCGGGCCCACCGCGAGCGTGTTCGCCGCGCCCCGCTCCCCCTACACCCGCGCCCTCCAGGCCGACGTGCCGGGCCTGCACCCGGACCGCTTCGCGCCGCAGCGCGAGGAGCGGGACGTCCGCCGCCCCCTCACAGGTGCCGCATCGCAGGTCGTGGCTTCGCAGATCACCCGCACCTTCCGCACCCGCGACCGTGAGGTGCAGGCGCTGAAGGGCGTGTCCTTCGAGATCCCGCGCGGGCGCACCCATGCGCTCGTGGGCGAATCCGGGTCCGGCAAGTCCACCGCCGCCCGCGCCCTGCTGGGCCTCGAGCAGCTCGATGCCGGCCAGCTCACCGTGGGCGGCCGCGCCGTGGACCCGAGCGACCGCGCCGGGCTGCGGGAGCTGCGGCGCGAGCTGCAGCTGGTCCACCAGAACCCCTTCACGTCCCTGGATCCGCGCTGGAGCGTGGAGCGGATCGTCGCCGAGGGCCTGAACGCGTACCGCGTCGGCGACCGGCGCGAACGGGCCGAGCGCACCGCCTGGGCGCTCGAGGCGGTCCAGCTCCCGGAGGAGCTGCACCGCCGACGCCCGGGCGTGCTCTCCGGTGGGCAGCGGCAGCGGGTCGCGATCGCGCGCGCCCTCGCGCTGCGCCCCGAGGTGCTGGTCCTCGATGAGCCCACCAGCGCCCTGGACGTCACCGTCCAGGCCGGGATCCTCGAGGTCCTCGCCTCGCTGCAGGCCGAGCTGGGACTGACCTACCTGTTCATCTCCCACGACCTCGGGGTGGTGCGCCAGTTCGCGGACACCCTCACCGTGCTGCGCGGCGGCGAGGTGGTCGAGTCCGGGACCGTCGCCGAGGTGTTCGCGGCCCCTCGCGAGGAGTACACGCGCCGCCTGCTCGCCTCGATCCCGGCGCGCGAGGGTGCGGAGGTGCCAGCATGACCACGACCGAGCACACCACCACGCAGACCGCGACCCTGCCGGACGGGAGCACCCTTCACTGGGAGCACACCGGCTGGGACGATCCGCGGGCGGAGGCGCTCCGGGCCGCGATGGATGCGGAGATCGGACCGCGCTATGCCGCGCTGCGCGAGGACGCGCCGCGTCCTGCGCAGCCCACCACGGAGGATGTCGCCGTGGTGGTGCTCGCGCTGGTGGGTGAGCCCGCCGAGGTGGCCGCGACCGGGACGCTGCGCCGTCTCCCGGACCGCTGGGAGGTCAAGCGCCTGTTCATCGACGCCGGGCATCGCCGGCTCGGGCT
>DAHVRS010000320.1 GCA_027322375.1 Brachybacterium sp.
CGCCGTGCAGCTGTTCGACTCGTGGGTGGGGGCGCTCAGTCGCGACCAGTACTTGGGCCACGTGCGCGAGCACTCCGCCGCCGCGCTCGCCCACGTCACGGACCTGCCGGTGCCGCGCATCCACTTCGGTGTGGGCGCCGCGCACCTGCTCGCCCCGATGCACTCCGCGGGCGGGACCGTGATGGGCGTGGACCATCGCCTCCGCCTCGACGAGGCGCTGACGATGCTGCCGGAGGGCACGCCCCTCCAGGGCAATATCGACCCCGCCGTGCTGTTCACCTCCGAGGAGGCCCGCTTCGCCGAGGCGCGCTCCGTCCTCGAGTTCGGCAAGAGCGCGAGCGGGCACGTGGTCAATCTCGGCCACGGCGTCGCCCCGGACACCGACCCGCAGGTCCTCACCGACCTCGTGGCCTTCCTCCACGCGCAGGACCATCGCGGGGCATGAGCTCCCAGGGCATGAGCTCGCAGGGCGCGAGCTCGACGCGCACGCTCGTGGTCGGCGGCGGCCTCGCGGGACTGCTCGCCGCGAGGCGCCACCAGCGCGCCGGGCACCGCGTGGTGCTGCTCGAGGCCGGTGAGCAGGTGGGCGGCGCGATCGCCGCGCAGACCCTCGACCGTGCGGGCGGCCTCGCCCTGAACACGGGCGCGGAGGCCTGGTCCACCGCCTCCGGTGCCGTCGACGCACTCGCCCGGGAGCTGGGCCTCGAGAGCCGGATCGTCTCGCCCCGCGAGGGGCTGGGCAGCCGGCTCGTCTCTGCGGCGGGCGCGCACCGCTCCCCCGCGGGCGCCCTGCTGGGCGTGCCCGGCAGGCCGCTCTCGGCCGAGGTCCGCGAGGTGCTCGGCACCACCGGGGCCCTGCGCGCCGCTCTCGAGCCGCTCCTGCCGCGGCGCGTCGGCAACCGCCCCGGCGCGACCGTCGCTGAGGTCGTCCGGCGCCGGCTCGGTTCCGCCGTGCTCGAGCGACTCGTCGCCCCGATCATCGGCGGGGTGCACTCCGCGGATCCGGCGTTGATCGAGCTCGCCGCCGCCTCCCCCGCCCTCGCGAAGGGCCTCGCCGAGCACGGCTCGCTCGTGAGGACCGTGCGCCGCCTGCGCGGTGGTGCTGGCGGCAAGGGAGCAGCAGGCAGCGCCGGCACCCGGGTGCATGCCCTCACTCCGACGCTCGCCGCCCTGCCCGCAGCGCTGCACGACGCGATCCTCGGCGCGGGCGGGATCGTCCGCACCGGGGTGGAGGTCGTGGGCCTGGACCGCGGCGAGGGCCGCTGGCAGGTGCGCACCGCGGCCGGGGAGACCCTCGAGACCGACCGCCTCGTGCTCGCCTGCCCGCCGGACACCGCCCGCACCCTGCTCGCCGGCGTCGGCCGCACTGACAAGGACCGCACCGATCAGGACCATACCGCCGAGCGCGCGCGGACGATCGCCGCGGCGATCCCCGAGACGCCGTCGGCCCCCGTGCGCCTGGTCGCCCTCGCGCTGGATGCCCCGGCGCTGGATGCCCACCCGTCGGGGACCGGGGCGCTCGTCGCCCCCGGCACGCCCGGGATCCGTGCGAAGGCCCTCACCCATGCGAGCGCGAAGTGGGAGCACGTCCAGCGCGCCCTCGCCGAGGCGCTCCCCTCCGCGCAAGCCCCTCACCTGGTGCGCCTGTCCTACGGGCGCCCCGGCGAGCAGCTCCCGGATCAGGCGGGGATCGTCGACCTCGCCCTCGCGGACGCCTCCGCGATCCTCCGCACCCCGCTCACCCGCGACCACCTCGTGGACGCGGCCGTGATCGACTGGGACCGCGCGATGCGGCAGCCCCGCCCCGGGCACCGCGCCGCGCTGGACGCCCTCACCGCCCTGCTCGATGCGCAGGACGACCTCGAACTCGTCGGCTCCTGGCGAGCCGGCACCGGGATCGACGCGATCGTCCGCGCCGATCGCAGCCTCACCGAACGCAGTCTCACCCACCGCAGTCTCACCGCCACCACGGAAGGACCCGCCGCATGACCGCCTCCACCACCCCCGCCCACAAGGTCGAGCAGATCGCGCAGACCACCCGCTACACGAGCTACACCGTCTACCGCCGCCTCTCCGGCCTGACCGAGGACGGGGAGCTCACCGAGTCGCAGATCGCCAGGGCGCTCTCGGACATCACCCCGCTGATCGAGGCGGAGGGCGCAGAGATCCTCGGCTTCTACGACGTCTCCGGCTTCCGCGCCGAGGCCGACCTCATGGTGTGGCTCGCCGCGGAGGAGCCCGCCGCCCTGCAGCGCGGCCTGCGCGAGCTCGAGCGCTCCATCGCAGGGACCTGGCTGCACCGCGAGTGGTCCGCCGTGGGCGTGCACCGCATGGCCGAGTTCGCCAAGGGCCACATCCCCTCCTTCATGGACCCGTCCATGACCCGCAAGCAGTGGATCACCGTCTACCCCTTCGTGCGCAGCTACGACTGGTACCTGCTGCCCGACGAGGAGCGCAACCGCATGCTGCGCGAGCACGGCCTGCTGGGCCGCGACTTCCCGCAGTGCAACGCGAACACCGTCGCCGCCTTCGCGCTGGGCGACTACGAGTGGCTGCTCTCCTTCGAGGCAGATGATCTGCACGACCTCGTCGACATGATGCGCCACCTGCGCTACTCCGATGCGCGCCTGCACGTGCGCGATGAGCTCCCCTTCCACGCCGGACGCCGCCTCGATTCCCTCGAGGACGTCGCCTCCCTTCTCGCCTGATACTGAACCCACATTTCGAGGAACACCCATGACCGACATCGTCACCCCGACGGACCACGACTCCGCCGGTGCCCCCCGCCGGGTCGACCCCGCCTCCCCCACCCACACCCGGCGCGGCGAGCCCAAGCCCTTCGACGCGATCCTGTTCTCGTCCTTCGGCGGGCCTGACGGCCAGGAGGACGTGATCCCGTTCCTGCGCAATGTCACCCGAGGGCGCGGCATCCCCGATGAGCGCCTCGAGGAGGTCGCGGGTCACTACCGCGCTCTGGGCGGTCGCAGCCCGATCACCGCGCAGAACGAGGCGATGATCGCCGCACTGGAGAAGGAGCTCGCCGGGCGCGGCGTCGACCTGCCGATCTACTTCGGGAACCGCAACTGGGCGCCGTACAACTCCGATGCGGTCCGTGCACTTCACGCGGACGGCCGACGTCACGCCCTGGGTCTGGTGACCAGCGCCTACTCGTCCTACTCCTCGTGCCGGCAGTACCGTGAGGACTTCGGCATGGTGCTCGAGGAGACCGGACTGGTGGGCGAGATCAGCATCGACAAGGTCCGCGTCTACTTCAACCATCCCGGCTTCCTCGAACCCGTGGTCGACGGCGTGAGCCGCGCACTGGCGGACCTCGCGGTGGAGGGACACGACGCGGATCGGGTCGCCGTGCTGTTCTCCACCCACTCGGTACCGAACTCGATGGCCGAGGCCTCCGGCCCCGAGGAGACTCGCATCCAGGGGTCCGGGGGGTGGTACGTCGAGCAGCACCTTGCGGCCTGCCGCTGGGTGATGGATCAGCTGCACGACGACGAGCCCTCGCTGCCGGAGTGGCAGCTGGTCTACCAGTCCCGTTCGGGCGCGCCGCACATCCCCTGGCTCGAGCCGGACGTCAACGACGTCATCGAGCAGCTCGCCGCTGACGACGCTGCTGACGCCGTCGTCGTGGTCCCGATCGGGTTCGTCACCGACCACGTCGAGGTGGTGTGGGACCTGGACACCGAGGCGAAGGAGACCGCCGAGGAGAACGGCCTCGCCTTCCGCCGTGTCGCGACCTCGGGCGAGGATCCACGCTTCATCGCGGCGCTCGCGGATCTGATCCAGGAGCGGCTGGATCACTCGTTCCCGCGCCGGGTCGTCACCGATTTCGGCGGCACCCCGGACGTGTGCGGTGCGAACTGCTGCGTGGGCCGGGTGTGCCGTCCCACGACCAGCGCCGTGGACTCGGCGGAGGACGTCGAGCGGGCCCGCGCCGAGGCCGCCGCGCGCGGCGAGACCGACTCTGCGGGAGCCTCGGCGTGACGCCCGGCGCGAGCGCTCCCATCGTGGCCTCGAACGATCCTGACTCTCCGCTGCGCATCGGCACCCGCTCCTCGGATCTCGCGCTCACCCAGTCCGGGTTCGTCGGCGACGCCATCGTGGCCGGGACCGGGCACGAGGTCGAGCTCGTGCACGTCTCCACCCACGGGGACCGCGACCTCACCAGCCCCCTCTCCCAGATCGGCGGGACCGGCGTGTTCGTCACCGCCGTGCGCCAGGCGCTGCTGGATGGTGAGGTGGATGTGGTCGTCCACTCGTGGAAGGATCTGCCCACCGCGCCGCTGGAGGAGATCACCCTCGCCTGCACGCCCGTGCGCGAGGACCCGCGCGATGCGCTCTGCGCCCGCGACGGGATGGGGCTCGCGGACCTGCCGCTCGGAGCGAAGGTGGGCACCGGCTCGCCGCGCCGGGGCGCGCAGCTGCTGCGCGCCCGGCCCGATCTCGAGGTCGTGGGGATCCGCGGCAACGTCCAGACCCGCCTGAACCGCGCCCTCGGGCCGGAGGCGGACCTCGACGCCGTCGTGCTCGCCGCCTCCGGACTGCGCCGCGTGGGCCTCGAGCACGTGATCAGCGAGGTCCTGCCGGTGGACGTCATGCTGCCGGCCCCCGCCCAGGGCGCCCTCGCGGTCGAGGCGACCACCGCCGCGCTCGCTGAGCAGCCTTGGTTCGACGAGCGCCTCGCCGCGGTCGATGACCCCGCGACCCGCGCCGCCGTCACCGCCGAGCGGTCGCTGCTGCGCACCCTCGAGGCCGGCTGCTCCGCTCCCGTCGCGGCCTACGCCGAGTTCGAGGAGCCGACGGAGGGTGAGCAGTCGGAGAATGTGCGCGTGCTGCGTCTGCGCGCGCTCGCGATCCGGCTCGACGGCGGTCATGTGGTCGAGGGCGAGGCGCGCATGGCGCTGGACCTCGCCACTGACCCGCTCTCGGGCCCGGACTCGGCGCCCGCCGCGCTCGGCGCGGAGCTCGCCGCGGACCTGCTCTCCCGCGGCGCCGGCGACATCCTCGCGGAGGCCCGCGCCTGATGTCCCCCGCCGTGCCCGCTGCTGCACCCGTCCCGACCCCGGTCCCGGCCAGGCCCGTCCTCGTCGCACGGCCGGCCGGGCGCGGGGCGAGCCTGCTGCAGCTGCTGGGCGCGGCGGGCATCGCCGCAGTGCACGAGCCACTGGTCCACCTCGCCCCCGCGACGAGCGAGGAATTGACGGCGGCGCGCGAGCGTCTCGCCGCGGGCGGGTACACCCACCTCGTGGTCACCTCCCGCACCGCCGCCGAGTGCCTCGGCGCGGTCACGGTGCCGGCAGGCACGGTGGTGGTCGCCGTCGGCGGCGGGACCGCGCAATCCCTCGCCCAGCAGGGGATCGCCTCCACCCTCGTCGCGGACGGCTCCGGCGCGGCGCTCGTTGACCAGATGCCTGCGGCCGACGAGGGCGCGACCGTGCTCTTCCCCGCCTCCTCCGCCGCCTCCCGTACGGTGCCGGAAGGTCTGCGGGCCAAGGGCTACCGGGTCCATGAGGTCACTGCCTACAAGCCCCGCCGCCTGGATCCCCCGCCCGCGGTCGCGGTGGGCATGGCGACCGGCGCCTATGGCGCGCTCGTGCTCACGAGCCCGATGATCGCGCGGCAGGCCGCGGCCGTCGGGGTGCATCCCTCCACCGCTGTCGTGACGATCGGTGAGCCCACCTCCCGCGCTGTCCACCAGGCAGGCCTCCCGCTCGCCGCGCAGGCCGCATCACCGACCGATGAGGCACTCGTCGCGGCGGTCCGCGAGGTGCTCGCCCGGCGCCCGGCCCCCTCCTCTCCATCTCTCCCGAAGGAGCTCCGATGACCCTCCCGACCTTCCCCGGCCCGATCGACCGACCCCGCCGCCTGCGCACCACTGCCGCGATGCGCGCCCTGGTGCGGGAGCACACGCTGCGCCCTGCTGACCTCGTGCTGCCGATGTTCGTGCGCGAGGGCGCGAGCGAGAACCGTCCCGTCTCCTCGATGCCCGGCGTCGTGCAGCACACAATGGACTCCCTGGTCCGCGCCGCGACCGAGGCCGTGGAGCGCGGTGTGGGCGGGCTGATGCTCTTCGGCGTGCCGGAGACCAAGGACGCCATCGGCTCCGGCGCGACCGATCCGAAGGGGATCCTGAACCTCGCCCTCGCCCGGCTGCGCGCCGAGCTCGGAGACTCGACCGTGCTGATGGCGGATCTGTGCCTGGACGAGTTCACCGATCACGGCCACTGCGGCATGCTCGATGACGCAGGTCAGGTCGATAACGACGCGACGCTCGTGCGCTACCGCGACATGGCCCTCGCCCAGGCCGAGGCGGGCGCGCACCTGCTGGGCCCCTCGGGGATGATGGACGGCCAGATCGCCGCGATCCGCGACGCGCTCGACGGCGCGGGCCGCACCGATGTGGCGCTGTACGCCTACACCGCGAAGTACGCCTCGGCGTTCTACGGCCCGTTCCGCGAGGCGGTGGACTCCTCCCTCACCGGGGATCGCCGCTCCTACCAGCAGGATCCCGCCAACGGCCGTGAGGCGCTGCGCGAGCTCGAGCTCGACATCGCCGAGGGCGCGGACCTCGTCATGGTCAAGCCCGGCCTGCCCTATCTCGATGTGCTGAAGGACGTCGCCGCCGCCTCCCCGGTCCCCGTCGGCGCCTACCAGGTCTCCGGCGAGTACGCGATGATCGAGGCCGCGAGCGCGAACGGCTGGATCGACCGCGACCGCACCGTCCTCGAGTCGCTGCTCGCCTTCCGCCGCGCAGGCGCCTCGACCGTGCTCACCTACTACGCGAGCGAGGTCGCGGGCTGGCTGCAGGGCGGTCTGCCCGAGCACCTGCGCGAGTTCGCCTGACCCGCCCGCCGCGTTCGCCCGCCCCCTCCAGACACCCCGCCGGACGCCCCGGCCCACCCTGTTCCGACCACCCGCTGAGGAGCCCCGCATGACTCATCCGACCGCCGCTTCCGCCGATCTCTTCACCCGCGCCCAGCAGGTCATCCCCTCGGGCGTGAACTCCCCCGTGCGCGCCTTCGGCTCCGTGGGCGGCACCCCGCCGTTCCTCACGAACGCGAAGGGCGCCCTGCTCACCGACGCCGACGGCACCGAGTACGTGGACCTCGTGGGCTCCTGGGGCCCGATGATCCTGGGCCACGCGAACGAGCGCGTCGTCGAGGCGGTGCGCGAGGCGGCCGGGCACGGCCTCTCCTTCGGCGCACCCCAGCCCGGTGAGGTCTCCCTCGCCGAGGAGGTCGTCTCCCGCATCGCGCCGGTCGAGCAGCTGCGACTGGTCAACTCCGGCACCGAGGCGACGATGAGCGCGCTGCGCGTGGCCCGTGCCGCGACCGGCCGCGACGTGGTCGTGAAGTTCGCCGGCTGCTATCACGGGCACGTGGACGCGCTGCTCGCCGAGGCGGGCAGCGGCGTGGCGACCTTCGCGATGCCGGGCTCGGCCGGGGTCACCGCCGCGACCGCACGGGACACCGTGGTGCTGCCCTATGGCGACCGCGAGGCGCTGACGGCCCTGTTCGCCGAGCGCGGCCACGAGATCGCCGCGATCATCACCGAGGCGGCGCCCGCGAACATGGGCGTGGTGACCCCGCTCGAGGTGGACGGCGTGGGCTTCAACCGCTTCCTCGCCGAGACCGCGCACGCCGCTGGTGCGCTGCTGATCAGCGACGAGGTGCTCACCGGCTTCCGCGCCTCCCGCGAGGGCTACTACGGCGTGGACGGCCCCGGCGCGCAGGGCACCACGGACGAGGCGTGGGCCCCGGACCTGATGACCTTCGGCAAGGTGATCGGCGGCGGCCTGCCGGTCGGTGCGTTCGGTGGGCGGAAGGACCTCATGGGTCTGCTCGCCCCGGCCGGTCCCGTCTACCAGGCCGGCACCCTGTCCGGGAATCCGCTCGCGACCGCGGCGGGGCTCGCGACCCTGGAGGGCCTGGACGAGGCGGCGTACACGACGCTCGGCTCCGCCTCCCGCGCCCTGCAGCAGATGGTCGCGGATGCACTGACCACCGCGGGTGTCCCCCACGTCATCCAGACCGCCGGGACCCTGTTCTCGGTGTTCTTCCGCGAGCAGCCGGTGGAGACCTACGAGGACGCGAAGGCGCAGGACACCGCCGCGTTCACCCGCTTCTTCCACGCGATGCTGGATGGCGGGGTGTACCTGCCGCCGTCGGCCTTCGAGGCGTGGTTCGTCTCGACCGCGCACACCGACGAGATCCTCGACCGGATCGCCGCGGCGCTGCCGGCTGCGGCCGGCGCGGCGGCGCAGGGCTGACCTCGCGGCCCAGGGCTGATCCGGCGCGCCGACCCTCAGGTGCCGGCCGGCGTCACCTGCGGCCGACGAGTCGCCGCCCGATGGATCACGGTCCCCGCGAGCGCGACGGTGGCGAGCAGGCTGAGCGTGTGGAGCATCCGCGCCCATGGGGCGTGGTCTGCACCGTCGACCCCGAGCGTGTCCGCGAGGGTCATCCTGGCGGGGAACGATGCGCCGAGATAGATCGGCGTGCCCAGCGCCAGCAGCCCCAGCATCACCATGACCAGGCCTCTCGCGGAGAGCCGCCCACGGAGTGCGAAGACCGCTGCGGCCGCGGCGATCCCCGGACCGGGCAGGAGCGCGGCGAACAGTGCATAGCCGGCCGGCCGGGAGATGGGTCCCCCTCCCCATCGCCCACACGCCGCCCCGTCCCTAGCATCGGGAGCATCCGAATCGGCGCGCCCGTGCGCCGGGAAGAGGGGTTCCCATGACCCGTATCGCTCGCCGCCGCTGGCTGCTCGGTGCCGCCGCCCTGCCCGGCGCGCTCGCCCTCGCGGGCTGCTCGGGTCTGAGGATCCCTTTCCTCGGTGGCATGAGCGGCGGGGCACCCGGCCGCTGCGTCGACCCCGGCGAGGAGATCCCCGAGGAGGATCTCCAGACCATCGCCGACGGTGTCATGGTCGACATCGATCCGCCCGACGAGGACGTCCGTTTCAAGCCCTCCACCCTCGCGATCTCCCCGGACGGCACGATGCTCGCCGCCGCCGAGTCCTATGACCGGGTCGCGCTCGAGGCCCAGGAGAGTCGCGGGATCATCCTCTGGGACGCCGCGAACGGGGAGGTCCTGCGCCGGATCAGCTCGCCTGCACTCGGGCAGATCGCCTGGGACCCTGACGGTTCGCGGCTCGCGATCGGCGAGGGCCGCCGCATCGACCTCGTCGATCTCGAGGGGACCCACCAGCGCACCCTGCTCGGCCACGAACTGCCGAAGGGCGGAGTCGCGTACATCGGCGGTCTCGCCTATTCTCCCGACGGTTCGATGCTCGCGTCCACCGGTGCGGACGGCACCGTCCGCCTGTGGGACATGGATCCGGAGTCCTGCGGAGAGGGGCAGCTGCTGCGACCGCCCGAGGACAGCAACGGTGACGTGAGCTGGTCCCCCGATGGCTCAACCCTCGCCATCGGCGGGTTCCGGCAGCACAACTCGGAGTCCCCCGACAATCCGCCCGAGCTCTGGGACCCCGCCACCGGGGAGCGGAAGGAGGTGCTCGAGGACATCGACGGGGAGGTCTTCGCCCTCAGCTACTCCCCCGAAGGGGACCTCGTCGTGGTCACCGACAAGCCTTCCGCCCTCCTGGTCCTCTCGCAGGACGGAAGCATCACGGAGGGGCCCGTCATCGAGTCGACGTGGTTCGTGGACCTCGCCGTAGGGCCCGGCGGCGTGATCGCACTGCATCGCGACGACGAACTGCTGCGCTGGAACCCCCGCACCGGCGAGGAGCTCCGCGATGAGCTCGCCGAACGCACCGACTCCATGGTCTGGTCCGCAGACGGGACGGTGCTGTACTGCCTGAGCGCCCGGGAGGGCGTCCTCGCGCTGGACGGTGCGGACATGCGCACCTTCGCCCTTCCCTGAGGGCCAGGGCGTCAGCGCCGGACAGTCAGCGCCGGGCAGTCAGCACCGCACCGTACGCTCGCTGCATGCGTCGCCGCCCCACCACCCGTCAGCCCGTCCTCCAGCGCCTCGTCCTACCGGACCTCGAGGACGCGACCAGCGAGGACCTCGCACCCGACCAGGTGCACGACGGACTGCGCCTGACCGGCGAGGACATCTCGGGCCAGGACCTCACCGGCGCGACCTTCACCGAATGCGCGCTCGAGAATGTCACCGCCCACACCACGGTGCTGCAGCACGCCCGCCTGCTCGAGACCCGGATCGAGCGCCTGCGCGCCCCGGTGCTGCGCGCGACCGGCTCCACCTGGCGTGATGTCGAGATCGTGGACTCGCGACTCGGCGCCATGGACGTCGACGATGCGGAGCTGCGCTCCACCCACCTGCGCGGCTGCAAGATCGACTGGCTGAACCTGCGCTCCGCCACTCTCGAGGACGTGCTGCTCGAGGACTGCACGATCGACGAGCTCGACCTCGGCGGCGCGAGGGCAACCCGCCTCGCCTTCACGAACTGCCGCGTGGGCACCCTCGCCCTGCCCCATGCCCACCTGCAGGACGTGGACCTGCGCGGCCTCGAGATCGGCGCGCTCGGGAACGTGGAGGGCCTCACCGGCGCGACGCTCGACACGCGCCAGGTGCTCGACCTCGCCCCCGCCCTGGCCGCTCACCTCGGGATCCGCGTCGAGGACTGAGGACCGCCCCCAGCCCGGAACAGCCCGGAACAGCAGAACGCGGGTCGGGGGAGCTCCCCGACCCGCGCCTGATGACCGTGACTGTACGCTCAGCCGCGGCCGCTCAGCAGCTGCTTGCGCGAACTGATCTCCCCGGTGTCGAAGCCGGCCAGGTGCAGACCGCCGTGGAAGCGGGCGTGCTCGATCTTCACGCAGCGGTCCATGACCACGTCGAGCCCGGCCTTCTCCGCGATCGCGGCGGCCTCCTCGTTCCAGGAGCCCAGCTGCAGCCACAGCGCCTTCGCGCCCACGTCCACAGCTTCCTGCGCGACGCCCGGCAGGTCCGAGTCCTTGCGGAAGACGTCCACGATGTCCGGCACCACCGGCAGGTCCGCGAGGGACGCGTAGGCGGGCTGGCCGAGGATCGTCTCGGCGCGCGGGTTGACGAAGTACACGTCGTAGGGCGCGCTGGAGAGCAGATAGGTGCCCACGAAGTAGCTGGCCCGGGCGGGGTTCGCCGAGGCGCCGACGATCGCGATCGAGCGCGCACGGCGCAGGATCGCGAGCCGCTCGGGTGCCGAGGGACCCTGCCAGGTGCGCGCAGGCGCACCTGCTGCCGGCGTTTCCACGGGTGCCGCGCAGGCCTCGCCGCTCTGCACACTGATGCCGCTCATGCCTGCTCCTCCCGGGTGCGGCCGGTCGCCGCGGTGATCGCCTGGTCGAGGTCCCACAGGATGTCCTCGATGTCCTCGAGACCCACCGAGATGCGGATGAGGTCGGGGCGCACGCCGCCCGCGACGAGCTGCTCCGCCGTGAGCTGGCGGTGCGTGGTCGAGGCCGGGTGCAGCACGAGCGTGCGCGCATCCCCGATGTTCGCCAGGTGCGAGGCGAGCTGCAGGTTCGCGATGACCTGCTCCCCCGCGGTCCGCGCCGCGGCGGCTTCCTCCTCGGCGCTTTCGAACTCGCCCGTCGGCCGCACGCCGAAGGCGAAGACCGAGCCGGGGCCCAGCGGCAGATAGCGCTTCGCGCGCGCATTGTGCGGGTGGTCCTCCAGCCCTGCCCAGGTCACGAACGACACGCGCGAATCAGAGTTGAGCCACTCCGCCACGGCGCGGGCGCCCTCGAGGTGCGCGTCGATCCGCTGCGGGAGCGTCTCCACGCCCTGCAGCAGCTGGAACGCGGACTGCGGAGAGAGCGAGGGGCCGATGTCGCGCAGCTGCTCGGAGCGCAGCTTCGTGAGGAAGCCGTACTCGCCGAAGTTGTCCCACCAGCGGATCCCGCCGTAGGACGCGACCGGCTCGGTCATCGAGGGGAAGTTGCCGTTGCCCCAGTTGAAGCGACCGGACTCGACGACCACACCGCCGAGCGTGGTGCCGTGCCCGCCCAGGAACTTCGTCGCCGAGTGCAGGACGATGTCCGCCCCGTGCTCGATGGGTCGCACCAGGTAGGGGGTGGCGAGGGTCGCGTCGACCACGAGCGGGACGCCGTGCTCGTGGGCGAGGTCGGCGAGCGCCTCGAGGTCCGCGATCTCCCCGGAAGGGTTGCCGATGACCTCGACGTACAGCGCCTTCGTCTCCGGCCGGAACGCGGCGCGGTAGTCCTCCGCCTCGGAGGAGGCGACGAAGGTGGTCTCCACCCCGAAGCGGCGCAGGGTGACGTCGAGCTGGGTGACGGTGCCGCCGTACAGCTGGGCGGAGGCGACGATGTGGTCGCCCGCCCCGGCGAG
>DAHVRS010000327.1 GCA_027322375.1 Brachybacterium sp.
CGCCGCGCCCGCGCCGCAGGGCAGAGCAACGGCCGGTTCGCGCTCCGGATGCTGCGACGGAACGCCGTGCTGCTTGGGATCGGGCTCGCCCACGCGAGCCTCCTGTTCAGCGGCGACATCCTCGTGCCCTATGCGGTGATCGGGATGTTCTGCGCGCTGCTGGTCACGCGCCGCCCGATCGCACTGATCGCCGCGGCGGTGATCACCCTGCCCGTCCTCGGGGTGTGGGGCTGGGTGGACGGCGTGATCGGGCTCGGCGGCGGCACCGGCTATTCAGACGCCTCCGCCCCCGACTACCTCACCGCTCTGCGCCTGCGCGCCTCCGAGGCGCTGTGGGGCCTGCTGTGGGCGCCGCTCGAGCAGATCGGGCTGCTCGCCCCGATGGCGCTCGGCGCGCTCGCCGCCCGGGCCCGGCTCCTCGAGGACGTGGACGTGAACCGCGGCCTGCTGGTCCTGATCGCCCGTTGGGGCTGCGGCCTGGGCGTCCTCGGCGCGGTGCCGCTGACCGCAGTGCTGCTCGCCGATCCGGGCCACGCGCACCTCGAGTCGACGCTCGTCCTCGGCTCCCTCGGCGTGCTCCACCAGATGAGCGGGGTGGTGGGCGCGGCCGGTCTCGCAGCTGCGTGCGCACTGCTCGCCGCGCATGTCCGCACGCGGAACAGCGCTCGTGCTGTGGGAGCGGCCGACGGGACTGCATCCCGGATGCTCGGCGGGTCGGTGCGGGCCGTGGAGGCGCTCGGCGCGGTCTCGCTCAGCGCCTATCTCGCCCAGTCGCTCCTGGGCCTGCTCGTCTTCTCGCCGTACACACTCGGCCTCGGCGGGACGCTGGGCAGCGCGGGCGGTGCCGTGATCGTCACGGCCGGCTGGCTGGTCATGCTGCCGTTCGCGAGCGTGCTGCGCCGCCGGAACCTGCGCGGCCCGATGGAGCACGTGCTGCGGGCTCTGGCAGGATCGACCACATCCCGACCCCGCGGAGGTGCCCGATGACCGTCTACGCCGACACCCCGCGCTGGCCCCGGCACGGCACCCTGTGGGGCCACCTGATCTCCGACACCTCCCTGGACGAGCTGCACGAGGTCGCCGCCCGGGCAGGTCTCCCGCCGCGCGCCTTCGACCTGGACCACTACGACTGGCCCGTCAGCGCGAAGGACGCAGTCCACGCCGCAGAGGCGGTGTTCGTCGGCGACCGGGAGCTGACCCGGATCCTGCGCGGCTCCGGACTGCGGGTGAAGCTCGTGGACCGGCCCGCGGCCCGCGCCCGGCGCAGTGCCGAACATGCCGCCGCGCTGGGCCTTCACCCCGTGCCGCGGGACTTCATCCATGGCCCGCTCGGGCACGTCGACCCGCTGCCAAATGTGCCCGGCGCCTTCCGTCTCACCCGCGAGGAACCCGTCGGCCCAGCTCGGATCGAGGCGCATGATGCGGCGGGGCGCGGTGCCGCAGAGGCGATGCTGGAGCGCCTCGACGCCCTCGCCCGCGCGGCAGGGAGACCCGGTTTCACCGGACAGGTGATGGACGCACCGGCCGACGGCGGACCGAGCGCGGGCTGAGCCCACGCCCGCCCGTCGGCCATGTGACGTGGGCCCGGGGACTCTGCACCGAAAGCGGGACCTCAGCCGCGCCCGGACTCCTCGGGGGAGGCCGGGGAGGCGGGGGAGCGGCGAAGGTCCGCGGCGATTGCGCGGCGCTGATCGGGCTCGACCTGCTGCTCGGGCGCGATCTCCGTGCCCTGCAGCTCGACCCAGAAGGTCGCGCCGCCGCCCGGGGTCTCGTCCACCCCGATGCTGCCGCGGTGCTGCTGCACGATCGTCGCGGCGATGGACAGGCCCAGGCCCGCCCCTCCGCCCTGAGTCGCCGAGCGAACGCGGGAGGAGTCCGTCCGGTAGAAGCGCTCGAACACCTTCTCCCGCTGGTCGTCGTCGATGCCCTCGCCGTGGTCGCGCACCTCGATGCGGACCGTCCCGGACTCGGTGTAGCCGGTCGCGATCTCTACCGGGGACCCCTTGGGGGTGTGCCGGTTCGCGTTCCCGACGAGGTTCAGGATCACCTGGCGCAGCGAGGCCTCATCGCCCATCACGCCGATGGACACGTGCGGCTGCACGGACAGCGGGGTGCCGCTGAGGGAGGTGACCATGACCTGCCGGCCCGGGTCCAGGGCGCGCAGGTCCTGGGCGGCGTCGAAGAGCGCATCGGTGAAGTCGACCGGCTCGAGATCGAGCTCCGGCTTCTCGTCCAGACGGGCCAGGCGCAGCAGGTTCTCCACGAGCGAGCCCATCCGCCGCGCCTCGTCCTCGATGCGGCGCATTGCCGAGGCGACGTCCTCATCGGTGCGCAGCGCCCCCATCCGGTAGAGCTCGCCGAAGCCGCGGATCGCGGCGAGCGGTGTGCGCAGCTCGTGCGAGGCGTCGCCCACGAAGCGGCGCATCTTCGCCTCCGAGCCGGTCGCGCGCTCCTCCGAGGCGGACTGCGCAGCGAAGGCCTGCTCGATCCGCACCAGCATCTCGTTCAGCGACAGACCCAGGTCATGAACCTCGAGGCTCGTGAAGGTGACCGGGACACGGCGGGAGAGGTCACCACCGGCGATCTGGGAGGCGGTCGCCTCCACATCACGCAGCGGCTCGAGCGAGCGATGGGTGACATAGCCGCCCGCGCCCATGCCCACGAGCACCACGAGCGTGCCCACCAGCACTATGATCAGCGCCATCTCGTGCATCGTGCGGTCCACGCCGTCCAGCGGCAGGGCCACGTACACGCTGCCGCCCTCGGGGCCGGAGTTCAGCATCGCGATGACCCGCCACCGGTTCTCGGAGGAGTCCAGCACGGTGAAGGGCCGGCCGCCGCGCTGCAGGATCTGCTCGTCGCTGAGGTGCGGGAACGGGAGCGTCACCTCGCCGGGACCGTAGTGCACGACCGATTGCTCGATCGCGTTCCCGTCCCGGTCGCGGATCTCGACGGCGTACTCCACGGGCGTGTACGTGCTCTTCTGGAACGCGTCATCGTTCCCGGCCAGCTCGTGCTGGGCGAGGGTGAGCATCTCGCCCATGCCGTTCTGCAGGTTGCTGTCGACGGACTGGATGAGCGTGCGGTTCAGCAGGAACAGCGACAGCGTCCCGGTGACCACAGTGCCGAGCACCAGCAGCAGCGAGATGAGGGCGACGATCCGCGTCCACAGGGACACGGGCCGCTCGGTGCGCAGCGTGGGGAGGGCCAACTCCTCAGGAGCCCTCGGCGGCGCGGAGCACGTAGCCGATGCCGCGCTTGGTGTGGATCATCGGGTCGCCGATCACGTCGATCTTGCGGCGCAGGTAGGAGATGTAGGACTCCACGATCCCCACCTCGCCGGACCAGTCGTAATCCCACACGTGGTCGAGGATCTGGGTCTTGGAGACCACTCGGCCGGCGTTGAGCATGAGGTAGCGCAGGAGCTTGAACTCGGTGGGGGACAGCTCGATGTTCACGTCCCCGCGGTGCACCTCGTGCGAGTCCTCGTCCAGGCGCAGGTCGCCCACCACGAGCGCGCTGTCCACGGTGGTCTCGGAGCCGCCGTGGGTGCGGCGCAGCACGGCGCGGATGCGGGCCACGACCTCCTCGAGGCTGAAGGGCTTGGTGACGTAGTCATCGCCGCCCACGGTGAGGCCGGCGACCTTGTCCTGCGTCTCGTCCTTCGCGGTGAGGAAGAGGATCGGGTACTGCTCGCCGCGGTCGCGCAGGCGCCGGGTGACGGTGAAGCCGTCCATGTCCGGGAGCATCACGTCCAGGACCACGAGGTCCGGCTGATGCTCGGTCGCCTCGCGGATCGCCTCGTTCCCGGTCGAGGCGGTGAACACCTCGAAGCCGGCGAAGCGCAGGGAGGTGGCGAGGAGGTCGCGGATATTGGGCTCATCGTCGACGACGAGGAGCCGAGCCTCGTAGTCCTGTGCGTCATGCGAAGTCATGTCCCCACCCTGCTCCGGCTGCTTGGGAATCGGCTGGACGTCGTCTGGGAGCGCTGTCTAGGACGCTCAGCGCAGGGTGCGCTGGACCTTCTCCTGCTGCTTGCGCAGCTTCCGGATGGTCCAGCTCATCTGCATCATCCGCACGGAGCCGACGAGCGCCATGACCAGCGCACCCGCGATCGCGGCCAGCAGCATCGCCACGCCCAGCGGGAGCTGGAACTCGGTGGCGAAGTAGACGAAGGCGGTGGGCGTGTTGTTCTGGATCACGAAGATGAGCAGCATCACCAGCACGATCGCGCCGAGGATCAGCGCGATCCAGACGCCGGCGGTCTTCCCGCCACCGGCGGTGGGCACCTCCTCGGTGACCTTCGGGGTGCGCTCGGTCGTGGCCGGCTCAGACTTCGTCGGCTCCGTCGTGCCGGGCGCGGTGGGGGAGGGGGCCTTCGCCGACGGCGCGGTCTCCTGCGGGCCCGAGGCAGGGGCGTCCCGGGGAGTGCGGTCCGGACGTGCGCTCTCGGCGGGGAGGTCAGAGGGCTGGGTCATGGCGGCTCTCCTGAAGGGAGGGGACTGTGTGCACTCCACTCTATGACTCAGCCGGCGTCGAGCGCGGCGTCCAGCCCCTCCGCGTCCACGATCGCGTAGGCGTAGCCCTGCTCGGCGAGGAAGCGCTGGCGGTGCGCGGCGAAGTCCTGGTCCTGGGTATCTCGCATGACCACCGTGTAGAAGTGCGCGGAGCGCCCGTCGGCCTTGGGACGCAGCAGGCGGCCCAGCCGCTGAGCCTCCTCCTGCCGGGAGCCGAAGGTGCCCGACACCTGGATGGCCACCG
>DAHVRS010000330.1 GCA_027322375.1 Brachybacterium sp.
GCAGATCGACCAGCGAAGCGGGCGCCTCGCCGAGTCCGCGCCGCAGTCCGCGGAGTCCGAGAACCCGGACTTCGCCGAGGAGGCCCCGGCCCAGACCGGATCCAGCGGTGAGGCGCTCGCGCACCTGCTCTGCCCCGTCCCCGAGGGTGTGCGCGTGGTGCCTGGCCTGGCCGTGGACGTCACCGTCGACCTCGGCACCCGCTCCGGCGTGCTCATCGTCCCCACCACCGCGGTGGAGGGCAAGGGCACCTCCGGGACCGCGTACGTGCTGGATGAGGCCAGCGGCGAGCCGGCCCCCGTCGAGGTGGGCCTGGGCCTGCGCCAGGACGGCCAGGTCGAGATCACGAGCGGACTCGAGGCCGGCCAGGAGATCCTCCAGTTCGTGCCCGGCGTGGACGCGCCCGCGGACACCGAGGAGATCGTCTGGTGAGCGCACCGCTGCTCGAGCTGCGCGACCTGCGCCGCTCCGTCCGCCTCCCGGACGGGCAGGACCTGCACATCCTGCGCGGCGTGGACCTGCAGGTATCGACCGGGGACCATGTCGCGATCGTCGGCCGCTCCGGCTCCGGCAAGACGACCCTGCTGAACCTGCTGGGCCTCATCGACCGCCAGACCAGCGGCGAGCTCCTCGTCGACGGGACCGACGTCTCCCGCCTCGGCGAGCGCCGACGGGCCCGCCTGCGCGGCGCCTCGATCGGCTTCGTGTTCCAGCAGTTCAACCTGCTCGAAGGCCGCACCGCGCTCGAGAACGTGATGATGCCGCTGATGTACGGGACCGCCGGCCAGTTCTGGCGGCGGGAGAGGCTCGCCCGCGAGATGCTCGACCGCGTCGGCCTCGCCGACCGCGCCGACCAGATGCCCACCCGCCTCTCCGGCGGTGAGCAGCAGCGCGTCGCGGTCGCCCGCGCCCTGGTGCGCAGGCCCCGGCTGATCCTCGCCGACGAACCGACCGGCGCACTCGATGTCACCACCGGTGAAGCGGTGATGTCACTGCTGGACGAGATCGCCCGCGACTCCGAGGCCGCGCTCGTGACGATCACGCACGACCTGCAGGTCGCGGCGATGTCCCGCCGCTCCTTCCTGCTGAACGAGGGCGCGCTGCATGACGTGGGCGATGCGGGGGCGCGCGATGCGCTCGCGGCGACCACGGGCATCCGCGCCGGATGGGAGGCGGTGTCATGACCGGCCTGCTCGCCTCGATCGTCGAGGCGTACGGGGAGCTGCGCGTCCACAAGAGCCGCATCCTGCTCTCCCTGATCGGCGTCGCCTTCTCGGTGTTCGCACTGACCGCGGTGATGGGCGGCGGCGGCATGCTCACCAGCGCCCTCATCCAGTCCTCGGAGTCCTGGGCGGGTCGGGACACGACCCTGTCCGTGTATCCCACCGACATCGCCACGGACGCCACCGCGGAGGAGATGGACGAGACGGTGCTGGAGCAGGTGGACCGGCTCGGCATCGACCAGCGCTCCCGCCGCATCTATGACGGTCTCCGCGTCCAGACCACGCAGGGGGTGCGCGCCGCGGAGGTGCAGGGCGTGGACCCGGCCTACGGGACGATCTTCCGCACCCAGGTGGTGCAGGGGCGCTGGCTCGCGGACTCCGACGCGGCCCGCCTCTCCCCCGCCCTGGTCGTGAACCAGCCGATGTACGAGATGCTGGGCAGCCCCGAGCTCGGCACCGAGCCGGTCACGATCTACGGGCCGACGGGCGCCACCCACTCCGAGCAGGCGATCATCGTGGGCGTCCTGCCGGCGAACCCGGACACGGACTGGTCACCGTCCGCGTTCATGCACGCCTCCGCACTGAGCCTCCTGCCCGGCCGGGAGCAGGCAGCGATGACCTCCGACTACCAGCTGTGGGTCCCGCCCGAGCAGGCCGACGAGATCCGGGATCGGCTCGCGAACGCCCTCGCCCAGACCGAGGCCGGCTCCTTCGACGTGCAGATCTCCTCGATGCGCCCGGAGAACCTCGGCATCCAGGGGATCGCCTACGGCGTCTCCGGCGTGGCATTGCTGATCCTGCTGCTGGGCGCTCTGGGGCTGGTGAACATCTCCCTGGTCACCGTGCGGTTCCGGGTGCGGGAGATCGGGATCCGCCGCTCCTACGGCGCGACCGGCGGGAGGATCTTCGTGGGCGTGCTCATGGAGTCCGTGGTCGCGACCGTGCTCGCGGGCGCCGTCGGGGTCACGGCCGCGGTCGCGCTCGTGAAGGCACCGTTCGTCACCGATCTCTTCGCCGAGCTCGGTCTGCGGGACGTGCCGCCCTTCCCCGTCGGGGCAGTGCTGATCGGCCTGGGGGCCGCGACCGCGGTGGGCGTGCTCGCCGGCGCCCTGCCTGCGCTGATCGCGACGCGGATCAAGGTCATCGACGCGATCCGCGGCTGACGGGCTCGGTGCCCGCGGGCATCAGACCCCGAGCGGGGAGGGGACGGCGCTGGTCGCGTCGCGGAGGGTGGGGCACAGCGGCCCCGTGCCCTCCCTGCGCCCGAGCAGGACCATCAGCCCCACGGTGACGAGCAGCAGCGCGATGGTGCCAGCGACGGCACCGGCGAGTGCGGCTGAGGATCCTGCAGCATCAGGGGCAGTGCCCGAGGTGCCAGGCGCGGAAAGGCCCGCGACGAGGGAGGCGATCCCTGCCCCCGCCCCGGTCCCGGCGCCGAAGGCGGCAGTCAGCAGGGCGGCGATGGTGAGCACCGTGCTGAGCGCGATCGGGAGCTCGAGGCCGCCGCTGCGCCAGGCGAGCACGCCGGAGCAGAGCGCCGCGGTGAGGGCGGGGAGCAGCACGGCAGGGGTGAGATCGCGGCCGATGAGCACGACGGCGAGCACGGGCAGCAGCGCGGCGACCGGGGCGCGCAGCCAGGTCCCCGCCGCCTGCAGCACGAGGCCGCGCAGGACGAGCTCGAGCCCCGCGGCCTGGACCGGCGCGAGGACCAGCACGAGGAGCACGAGCGCCACGGCGGCGAGCGGCG
>DAHVRS010000347.1 GCA_027322375.1 Brachybacterium sp.
GATCGGCACCGGCCCCGCCGCTCTGGAGTCCTTCGACACCCAGCTGGTCACCTACACGATGCGTGATGACTACTGGGGCGGAACGTCCTCGGTCGGCGAGGTCCAGTTCGTGCCCTCGGGCCAGGCGGGCAACATCGAGACCCAGATCAGCCAGGGCCAGGTCGACTTCGCCGAGGGCGGCGCCCCCGGCGTCGTCAACGGGTTCCTCGACATGGCGGAGACCAACAACTACGTGTGGATCGCGGACGGCGCCTCCCAGGGCATCGTCTTCATGACCGCCCGCCCCGAGTCGCCGATCTACGACGTCGAGGTGCGCAAGGCGCTGCGCGCCGCGATCGACTACGACGCGGTGCGCGAGGCCTCCGGCATCGGCTACACCCTGCCGAACTGCGCGGGCGTCGACCCGGTGATGAACGAGTCTCTCCAGCAGCCGGAGTTCAACGAGCCGATGACGCTGGATCCCGAGGCCGCGAAGAAGGCGCTCGAGGCGTCCGACTGGACGGTCAACGCCGCCGGCAACCTCGAGAAGGACGGTAAGGAGCACCCGCTCAGCCTGCAGATCCAGAACGACAACGCCACCTTCATGGTGACGATGCCGATCGTGGTCTCGAACTGGGAGGAGCACCTGGGCATCAAGGTCACCTTCGATCCCAAGCCCAAGGACGTCATGGACACGATCCTCGCCACCGGGGACTTCGACCTCGTCGCGACGGGACTGGGCTACCCGGGGTCGCCGTGATCCAACTGCACCATGTACGACCAGCCCATCCTCCCCATCGAGGAGGAGACCCACAACGGCAACTGGGGCCGCTGGGACTGGGGCGAAGAGGCGGAGGAGAAGATGTCCATCCTCGTCTCCACCCTCAACACCCCCGAGACCCAGGACAAGATCGCCGAGGGCGTCCAGGGCGTCCAGCAGGCCTTCCTCGAGCAGGCGCCGCACGCTCCGGTCCAGGGCGGCGGCACCGGTGTCATGTACTCCGAGATGAACTGGACCGGGTTCCCGGATCCGGCGGACGTCGACTACTTCCCGCGCGTCGGCGGCATGGGCAACATGACGCAGCTGCTGATGGCGATCAAGCCGGTCGACTGATCCCGCCACCCCTGGACGAGCGACGGGGCCGGTCCTCCTCCTGGAGGGCCGGCCCCGTCGCCATCGGATGCCGCGAGAGACTGAGCCCGGCTCGGTGCGCGTCAGCCTCGGGCCGCGTCCAGCCGTGCGCCGAGGCGCTGCGTCCAGGAGTAGTCGGTGGCGGTGATGGTGTCGTCGAGGAAGGGCACCCCGTCGCGGTCGATCGCGTAGGAGAACACTCCGCCCTTCGTCGCGCCCTCGGGCTGCCAGTCGACGTAGGCCACCGCGCGGGAGTCCTCGAAGGGTTCGGAGGTGTCGTCCCAGCGGTTCAGGTCGTACTCCTCGTAGAAGGAGAAGCCGATGAGGTACTGCGCGGGCTCGATCTGCTCCGCGAAGCTCTCCCAGGTTCCCTGGAGCGTGCCGGGGTCGCGCCCATAGGACTGGACGAGGACATGGTCGAAGACGGTCGCGGAGTCTCGGAAGACCCGCTCGTCCCCGCCGAGGTTCGTGTCGTACATGAGCAGACGCTCGGTGCCGGAGACCGGGCCGAGGTGACGAGCGAGCTCGTGGAAGACGGCTGCGGCCCGTGCGGAGTCCTCCGGGTCCAGGCTGCGCTCCATGTCGATGTCGAGCCCGTCGAGACCCGCATCGAGCACGAGCTCCTCGACGAGCTTCTCGGCGAGAGCGCGGTGGCCTGAGGCGGTGTCGGGGAACTCGGGATCCAGGAGGAGGCCGATGTCGCCGGTGCACACCACGGACGTGTCCCGCTGGTGGAGCGCTGGCACGTACTCCTCGCGCAGCACCTGCCAGAAGGGGTTCTCCGGCGGGGTGAAGTCGGGGAAGACGAAGGCGACGTCGACCTCGGCGGGGATGTCCCCGAAGCAGTTCGGCTTCGTGGGATCTGCGACCCGGTCATGCCAGGTACGGAAGTAGGCCATCTGCAGGCCGGTGCGATGGCGGGGGCTGGTGACCACGTCGCCTCCTCAGGACTTGAACGGTTGAGCGACTATCGTTTCACGTCCGCGGCGAGGAGTGAAGCGGCCTCGCCCGTCGGCGCGGGCCCACGCGCGCGAGCCAGGCGCAGGCGCTCGGCCCGACGTCGCCGCTCACTGTCCGTGCATCACCCGGGCGAAGGGCACGAGCCAGGTGTCGAGCACGGCGAAGGCCTTGCGGCCGGCGTCGAGGTTCAGGCCGATCCAGCGGCGCTGCGCGGTGGATGTGGGGTTCGGTGCGGTGGTCGTCATGGGGTCAGCCACGGGGCGCTCGGAGGAACGGGATGACCGGGAAGCGCACCTCGCGGCCCTTGGTGGCCTGGACGGTGCCGGCGATCGCGTAGATCGCCTGGAGCAGGCAGATCACGAAGAACAGCACGAACATCGAGATCACCAGAATTTCCATCACAGGGACGAAAGTGATGCTTCCATCTGGGTTCGGAGTTCCGGTCGTGATGCCGATGGTCATGATGATGACCATGAGAACCGGCCAGCTCAGCTGCGTGAGGCCCCAGTTCGCGGCGCGCACACCGTTGGCCGCGGCAAGACCGCCGTGCTTGCGCTGGGCAAGGCCGACGAACAGCTGGGTGACGCCCGCAATGACCATGCTGACAATCGGGAGCGGGATATAGGCGAGGAAGCCCATCGCCCAGGCGACGGTGCCATGGCGGGGAGGGGCGGCATCAGGAGCGGCGGGCGCCCCGGCATATGGAGGTTGCGCCGCATCGGGTGCCGCGGCATGAGGAGTCTGCTGCGCGGCGGGCGCCGCGACATTCGGAGGCTGCTGTGTGCCGTACGGGGGCTGCGGTGCGGAGGGGCCTGTCGGGCCTGCGGAGGGAGAGGTCACAGAGGAAACCCTATCCAGGAAAGCGCCGCTCCGGGCGCTGACTACGCACGCACCACTCCCCGACGACGAAGGCGGCCGGCCCCTTTCGGGACCGGCCGCCTCGTCACTCACGCGCGCCACTCACGGACGCGCAGTGCTCAGGCACAGGGCTCAGGCGCGCAGCACCCCGCCCACGGCGGACTCGACCGCGGCGATGATGCCCTTGCGGGCCGTGCCGATCTGCTCAGCGGTGAGGGTCGCCTCGGGGGAGCGGAGCTTCACGGCGTAGGCGAGGGACTTCTTCCCCTCACCGATCTGCTCGCCGGTGAAGACGTCGAAGAGATGGACGTCCTCGGCGAGGTCCCCGGCACCCACGAGGATCGCGGCCTCGACCGCGCTCGCGGGGACCGTCTCCTCGACCACGAAGGCGAAGTCCTCCTTCGCCGGCGGGTAGGTCGGCACCGGCACTGCACGGATCACGGCCGGGGCCGCGGCGATCACGGCCTCGAGGTCGAGCTCGAACGCGGCGGTACGGACCGGGAGCGAGAACTCCTTGCGCACGGAGGGGTGCAGCTCACCGGCTGCACCCACCACGATGCTGTCCCCGTCGGCCGTGAGGACGCGGAGCTCCCCAGCGCGGCCGGGATGGAAGGGTGCGCGCTCGATCTGGCGCACCTCGAGCTCGGCGCCGACGGCGGCGGCCGCGCGGCGCGCCATGTCGAAGGCGTCGGCCCATCCCCATGGCGCGGGCTCTCCCTGCCAGGAGTCCGGGCCGGAGGAGCCGCCGACCACGGCGGCGAGCGCCGTGGTCTGGACGGGCAGCGCGGCGTGGATCGCCTCGAGGTCCGCGTCGGAGGGGCGCTCGGCCGGGGCGGGCACGGGCGCGATGGTCCCCGCCTCGGAGGCGAGGAACACGGAGCCGCGCTGGAAGATCGCCACGGACTCCTCGCCGCGGCCCAGGTTCCGCTTCGCGACGGGCAGGAGGGTCTGCAGCAGCTCGGTGCGCAGCAACGGCTCATCGTCGGCGAGCGGGTTCAGGACCCGCACCGCGCGGTGGCGCGCGTCGCCCTCCTCGTAGCGCAGCGCGTCGTGGATCGACGGGGCGACGAACGGTGCGGAGTTCACCTCGATGAGCCCGGCCTCGGCGAGCGCCCGTCGGGCGGCGCGGCGGGAGCGCTGCGCGACCGTGAGGCCGCGCCCACCTGGCGCCGTCGGCAGGACCGAGGGGATCTCCGCGTAACCGACCAGGCGCGCGATCTCCTCGACGAGGTCCTCGCGGATCGTGAGGTCGGGGCGCCAGGACGGCGGGGTGACCAGCAGCGTCTCGCCCTCGCCGCGTTCGACGGTGCAGCCGATCGCCTCGAGCGCGTCAATGACCTGCGCGTCGGTGTAGGCGATGCCGACCACGCGCTCCGCGTCGTGGAGGCCCAGCGTGACGGGGGTGGGCTCCGTGACCGTGCCTGCGTCGGTGACCTGGGCGGCGATCTGGCCGCCGCCGTGCTCGACGATCAGCTGGGCGGCGCGGTGCGCGGCGATCAGCGGGAGCTGCGGGTCCACGCCGCGCTCGAAGCGCTTGGACGCCTCGGAGGGCAGGCGGTGGCGGCGCGCGGTGCGGGCCACGGTGACGGGGTCGAAGGTCGCGGCCTCGAGCAGGATGTCGGTCGTGGTGTCGGAGACCTCGGTGTCCTCGCCGCCCATGACGCCGGCGAGGCCGAGGACGCGGTCGCCCTCTCCCCCGGCGTCGGTGATCAGCAGGTCCGCGGGATCGAGCGTGCGCGTGACGTCATCGAGAGTGGTGAGCTTCTCGCCCTTCCGCGCGCGGCGCACGGTGATAGGGCCCACCAGCTTCGCGGCGTCGTAGGCGTGCAGCGGCTGGCCGAGGTCGAGCATCACGTAGTTCGTGACGTCGACGATCAGCGAGATCGGGCGCATCCCGGCGAGGGTGAGGCGGCGCGCCATCCAGCGCGGGGTCTGCGCGGAGGGGTCCACGCCGGTGACGGAGAGGGCGACGAAGCGGCTGCAGGCGGCCGGATCCTCGAGGCGCACCTCGAGCTCGGCGCCGGGCTGCGCGGTGAGCTCGACGGTGGTGGCCGGGTCGGTGTAGGCGGCGCCGGTCGCGTGGGAGTACTCGCGCGCCACGCCCCGCATGGAGAAGCAGTAGCCGCGGTCAGGGGTCACGTTGATCTCGACGACCTCGTCCGCCAGTCCCAGCAGCGCGATCGCGTCATCGCCCGGCTCGGCGGTCAGGCCCTTCGCGTGGCCGCGGCCCAGCACGATGATGCCGTCCTCGCCGTCGGGGTCCGGGCCCAGGCCCAGCTCCTCGCCGGAGCAGATCATCCCGTCGGAGACGTGGCCGTAGGTCTTGCGCGCGGCGATCGCGAAGTCGCCGGGCAGCACGGTGCCCGGCAGAGAGACGACCACGAGGTCACCCTCGACGAAGTTGTGCGCGCCGCAGATGATGCCGCGGCTGGGGCGCTCCTCGCCGGGCTGCGGGTCCTTCGGGTTGTCGGCGTCCTCGTTGTGCTCGGGGCCGACGTCCACGCGGACCCAGTTGATCGTCTTGCCGTTCTTCTGCGGCTCCTTGACGAGCTCGAGCACGCGGCCGACGACGAGCGGGCCGGTCACCTGCGCACCGAAGATCGCCTCCTCCTCGAGCCCGAGGCGGGAGAGGTCGGTGGCGACCTCGAACGCGGACGCGGTGGTGGGGAGCTCGGCGTGCTCGCCGAGCCAGGTCAGGGGAATGCGGGGCATCTCAGATCTCCGTCCCGTAGTGCTGGGAGAAGCGGACGTCGCCCTCCACCATGTCCCGCATGTCCGGGACGCCGTTGCGCAGCATGAGGATGCGCTCGATGCCGAGGCCGAAGGCGAAGCCCTGGTACTCCTCGGGGTCGATCCCGGCCGCGCGCAGCACGTTCGGGTGGACCATGCCGCAGCCGCCCATCTCGATCCAGCCGGTACCGCCGCAGACGCGGCAGTCCGGATCGGCGTCGTGCTCGACCCCGTGACGGGCATCGCACGCGAAGCAGCGGAAGTCCATCTCCGCGCTCGGCTCGGTGAAGGGGAAGTGGTTGGGGCGCAGGCGGGTGATCGGCGCGCCGCCGAAGAGGTGCGCGGCGAGCGCGTCCAGCGTGCCGACGAGGTTCGCCATCGTCAGGCCCTTGTCGATCGCGAGGCCCTCGACCTGGTTGAACATCGGCGAGTGCGTCGCGTCCATCTCGTCGGCCCGGTAGACGGTGCCGGGGCAGGCGACGTACAGCGGGGCACCGCGCTCGAGCATCGCGCGGATCTGCACCGGGGAGGTCTGGGTGCGCAGCAGCATCCCGGAGTCCTCGGGTGCGAGGTAGAGGGTGTCCTGGTGGGAGCGGGAGGGGTGGTCCGCGTCCGCGTTCAGGGCGTCGAAGTTCAGCCAGGAGGACTCCGCCTCGGGGCCCTCGGCGATCTCCCAGCCGATGCCCACGAAGAAGTCCTCGATCCGCTCGGTGAGCGTCCACAGCGGGTGCGCGGCACCGCGCGGACGACGATCCGTGGGGAGGGTGACGTCGACGGTCTCCGCGGCGAGCGCCGCCTCCTCCTCGGCGGCGGCGAGCTCGGCCTGGCGGGCACCGAGCGCCTGCTGCACCCGGCCCTTGCCCTGGCCGACGAGCTTGCCCGCGGCGGCCTTCTGCTCCTTGGGCAGGTCCTTGATGGCACGGTTCGCGCTGGTCAGCACGCTCGCATCGCCGACGTGCTCGATGCGGACCTGCTTGAGGGCGGCAGTGTCGGGGGCCGCGGCGATCGCGGCGAGGGCAGCATCGACGGCGGCAGTGATCGCCTGCTCGTCGATCGTGGGCCCGCCGGGCGCGGGAGATGTCTCGGACACGGGGTTCGCTTTCGTCCTGGAGTGCTCGGGCGGCGGCCGCGACGGGGCGCGGGCACCGCGGACCATTCTATGAGGGATCCTGAGCCGTGGCGCCGTGCCCTGTGTCTCTGTGACACCGAGGCCGACGGGGCTCGTCGGCTGGAGCCCGACGGGGAGTCGTCCCCATGTCGGTCTCCGCCGCCCGCCTTGACTGTCGGGTCAGGACCACGAAGGGCGGATGGCATGGGATTCCTGGGAGCCGACACCGAGGCGCTGCGGGGATGGGCACGGGCGACGCGGCAGTGCGGGCGCACCATGCTCGAGCGCACCTCGACGCTCTCCTCCACCGTCCTGTCCGTGCACTGGACCGGGCTCGATGCCGAGGAGCTGCGTCAGCGCTGGTCAGCCGTGGAGCGGCAGCTTCGCGACGCCGCGCAGGCGCTCGATGCGCGCGCCCGGGAGCTGACGGCGCATGCAGAGGAGCAGGACCGGGCGTCGTCGGCGGGCGGCTCGGGACCCTCGATCTGGGATCGGCTGGGTCTGCCCGGGCTGCCGGACCTCCGCACCTTCGGCAGCAGGGCGTCGGACCTGCTGGGCATCGCGCGGAATCTGGCCGGCGCGGCTGCACCCAACCTGCCCGGAGGCGGAAATCCGCTGCTCGCCGCGATGATCCCAGGCTGGCATGGACGTGGCGGGCTGGGCCTCGGTAATCCCTCCGCGCTCTCCGCCGCACTCGGAGATCCGAGCATTCTCGATCTCGTCGGCGGTCCGAAGCACCCTGGTCTTCCCGGCCAGAAGTACTCCGGCAGACGACGGCAACGGACACTGTCTTCGAGAAGGCGACGTCCACCGACGATCCCGCCGGGCACGCCGCCAACAAGGACGCCCTCATGCGCCACAGCTTCCCGGACGATGCGGGCGACGGCGTGGTCTCGACCTGCACCGAGCGTCACCAGTCCGAGGTCAAGGACAGCAAGGCCGGCTGGGAGCTCGGCTCGGCCAGCAGCGAGAGCACCCAGAACATGACCCGCCACGACTCCATCACTCGCACCTATCCGGACGGGCACGAGGAGAAGGCAGAGCAGTGGCTGCCCATGGGCGATCAGTCCACGAACGCTGTCATCACGTCCAGCGCCACCGGTCGCCCCTCGACCTATGCCGTCGAGCTCGACAACTCGATCGACACCGGCGCCTACGAGCCGAACTCGGCCTATGAGAGGCATTACGGGGTGACGCCCGGTGAGCGCGCGGGCATCATGCTCACCGAGCAGGAGGCGGACCAGATCCGGAACAACGTCGCCGGCGGCGCCGGGGTGCCGACGAACGCGACCACCGGCGAAGCCCTGTCGACGATCATGAACGACAATCGCACCTCCGATGCAGGGGTCGACGACCTCGCCGCGGGCTACAACCGGAACCCTGACGGCAGCGTCGATGCGACGAAGCTGGCACCGGGCGAGCGCTACTCCCCCGCCTCGCAGGCAGTGCGCGACGGGAAGATCGTCGACACCGCACCGCCCTCCTCGTGCCCCGGTCTTCAGCCGTAGTGGAGCCCCTCAGGAGGGCCATATAGGCTGGTCATGTCCCCCACACCTCGAAGGAGGCCAGCATGACCTGGACTGTGAAGGGCGTCGTCGCCCTCGCTGAGAAGCAGCCTGCAGAGCTTGTCGACATCGTGATCCCCGATCCGGGACCCTATGACGTGGTCGTGGACATCGACGCGACCGGCGTGTGCCACACCGACCTCGCGTACCGCGACGGCGGCATCAATGACGAGTTCCCGTTCCTGCTCGGGCATGAGTCCGCCGGGCGCGTCTCCGTGATCGGCGAATCGGTGACCCATGTCGAGGTCGGCGACTACGTGATCCTGAACTGGCGCGCCGTGTGCGGCGAATGCCGCGCCTGCAAGAAGGGCGTCCAGCAGTACTGCTTCGCGACGCACAACGCCTCGAAGCCCATGACCCTCACCGACGGCACGGAGCTCACCGCCGCCCTCGGCATCGGTTCCTTCTCCGAGAAGACTCTGGTCCACGAGGGCCAGTGCACGAAGGTCTCGGAGGAGGCCCCGGCGGAGGTCGCCGGACTGCTGGGCTGCGGCGTGATGGCCGGCATCGGCGCGGCGATCAACACCGGCCAGGTCCAGCGCGGCGAGTCGCTCGCCGTGATCGGTCTGGGCGGGGTGGGCTGCGCTGCGATCGCGGGTGCGAAGCTCGCAGGCGCCACCACGATCATCGGCCTCGACGTCGACGAGAAGAAGCTCGCCGCCGCCGAGGAGCTCGGTGCGACCCATACCCTGCTCACCAAGGATCTCTCCCCCGAACAGGTGGCGGAGAAGATCCGCGAGCTCACCGGCGGGTTCGGCGCGGATGTCGTGGTCGACGCCGTCGGCATCCCGCAGACCTACGAGGCCGCGTTCTACGGACGCGATCTCGCCGGCCGCGTGGTGCTCGTGGGCGTGCCGCGCCCGGGCGTGGAGCTCACGCTGCCGCTGCTGGACGTGTTCGGCCGCGGCGGCGCGCTGAAGTCCTCCTGGTATGGAGACTGTCTGCCCGAACGGGATTTCCCGTATCTCATCGATCTGTTCCTGCAGGGCCGGCTGCCGCTGGACCGCTTCGTCACCGGACGCACCGATCTCGCGGGCGTGGACGAGGCGCTGTCCTCGCTGCACGAGGGCGACACCTTGCGCACTGTTGTGGAGGTGGCCAAGTGACCGTACGACTCGACCATGCTGTGACCTCGGGGACATTCTCGCTGGACGGCGAGACCCATCAGGTCGACAACAACGTGTGGGTGCTCGGGGACGACAAGCAGTGCGTCGTCTTCGATGCTCCGCACGACGTGGAGAAGGTCGAGGAGCTCGTGGGCGACCGCGAGTGCGTGGGCATCCTGCTCACGCACGCGCACGACGACCACGTGCGCTTCGCACCCGAGCTGTCCGAAGCGCTCGAGGCCCCGATCCTGCTGAACCCCGCGGACCGTGAGGTCTGGCAGCTCACCCATGGCGACCTGCCCTGGGACGATGACGTCGCCGACGGGGACATGTTCACCATCGCGGGCGTCTCCCTCGAGGCGATGCACACCCCGGGGCACTCCCCCGGCTCGACCTGCTACTACTCGGAGGAGCTGGGCGCCGTGTTCACCGGCGACACCCTCTTCCAGGGCGGGCCCGGCGCGACCGGCCGCTCCTTCTCCTCGCGGGAGACGATCGAGGAGTCGATCCGGGAGCGGCTGTTCCAGCTCCCCGACGACACGGTCGTGCACACCGGGCACGGCCCGAACACGACGATCGGCGCGGAGAAGAAGGCGGCGCAGGGCGACTGGCTCTGATGATCCGCTCACTGCGTTCCGGGCGCGCATCTCCCGCGCGCTGAACGCGCTCCGCCACGCGACGGCGGCGATCCTCTGCGAAGGGTCGCCGCCGTCGGCGTTTCGGCCGACGCGGCCCTCCTGATAGGTTCCCTCTCGCCGTTCCGCCACCGGCTCCTCGACCGGCGACATCCTCCTTCCACAATCGCTCTCCCGCAGGTCATAGCCCTGAACGAACGTATCCACACACCTTCCGGTCCGACGTGCCACCCGGTAGACTCGAACGCACATTCGAGGCGATGGGGTCGTCGGAAAACGAGGGAAAGCGATCCCGCGAACCGCACGAGGGGGTGACGGGGATGGAGCTGGAGGAGCCGGAGCAGGAGCCGCTGCTCGTCGCACCGGCCGGCCCCGCGGCCTCTTCCGCGCGGTCCCTGACCGAGTCCCGTCGCCGCCGGCGTCGCGGAGTAACCCGCGAGAACATCCGCCGGCTCGGCCCGCAGCGCACCCCGCGCACAGCGGAGCTGCTCGCCTCCCTCTGGGACCGCGGCGCGGAGGAGTCACGCTGTGACGTCGTCCGCTCATTGGCGGGGATCTTCCGACGCTCGATGGCGGCCCCGTCGTTGTGGCTCCGGAGCGATGACTGCGGGACGGCGTCCCGCAAGACGATCGCCAACACGTAGCGGGAACGGTGAGCCCCCTTCAGTTTTGGACCGACGATCTGTCAGCAGGCGCTGGTTGAAGCCTTATCGCGAACTCCGCGGCTTGTCATGAGAGCTACACCGGCAAGAGCCGTCCAGAGGCTAAGCGTGTCAAAGGAGATCCGTTCGGCGCCGCCGAGCCCCAACCAAGGCACCTCGCCCCCCTCCAGCGCCGCGAGGAACGCTGCGAACCCGACTATTGACACCACCAAGGCCACAATTGTGAGCTGGCGGAAGCGCCCCGGCCCAGCAGCTGCGGCGAGCATGCCCATTGCCAGCCACTGTGCGACCGCTTGGCCGAGTGCGGCACTATCGTGCGCCCCGGGATATATGTCCCACGGCGCCAGGCCGACGATCGAGACCAAGAGCCCGGTCAGCGCCATCAAGATCATCCCAGCTCGACCTGAGCGGCTGTCCCACCAGCCGTACATCAAGATCGCGCCGATCATGATCAGCACACCGGATGCGGCCATGCCGGCATTGAACAGCGGATGCCATGGAGAGCAAACGTCGCGCACCTGCTGGCCCTGTTCGGAGAATTGCCCACAACCGACGACCCCGAGGTCGCTGATGGGGTTGTGCGTCACCGAGTACCCCTGGGGCCACCGCAGCGCGACCAGCAGCTGCAGAGGGAATATCACAGCGCTGGCCATCCAAGCCACGGCTCCGGCGCGGTATCGATTCACTACGCCCCCCTCATGTACCATACGAACGTATGGTTACCGTAGCAATGACCGGAAGTGGCCGCAACTCCGTCCGGGAGCTGGTGATGGACGCTGTCGTGCAAGTGCTGGTCCGTGACGGTCTTGACGGCCTGTCAGTGCGGCGAGTGGCTGCTGAGGCAGGTGTCTCTATTGGTGCCGTTCAGTATCATTTCGCCACCAAGGATGCTCTGTTGGTCGCCGCCGCCAATCACGTAACCGCCCACTTCAAGTCGCGTGCTGAAGAGTTGACCCATCGGGTGCTGGCCGAGGAGGGGGCAGCTGCTGCATTCCTCGCCTTCTGTCAACTCCTGGCCAACGCGATTGAGGCTCCCGATGGAGAGGCCGGGGACACTAACGCCACGATCGTCTGGTTGTGGTTCGCAGCGAAGGCTACGCAGTGTGGCGCCGTCGCCGATGCCTTTGCTGCCGGATGGTCACTGACAGAGAACTACCTGCGCGGCCTCATCGCCGACCTCTTCCCACAGCTCGACGCGGCCGAGGAAGCCGGGCATCTGCTCGCCGTCCTCGACGGTCTCGCAGTCGCTCGAGCCTCCGAGCCCGACCGGATGCCGCCGCACCGCGCCGCCACCATCGTCCGTCGCCACTTCGCCCGCCTGGGCGGCGGAGATCCGGCCAGTTGACCGAGAGGTGGCGTGCATCCCACATGGGGAACCCTCACCGGACACTACCGCAGCTGACCAGGGAGCGAGCTGGCTCGCCTGCTCGGGTGTCCCGTATACCCCGTCCGGTGAAATGTCCGGTGACGGGGCCATATGTGAAACCCTTGTGGGCATGTCTGAATTGAAGGTCGGTTACGCCCGGTGTTCCACCGACGAACAGGACCTCACCGCGCAGCGCGACGGTCTGGCTGCCCTCGGTGTCGAGCCTGACCGAATCTACGTCGACCACAG
>DAHVRS010000355.1 GCA_027322375.1 Brachybacterium sp.
CGCCGCCTCCTGCTGGTTCAGCGTCTTCACCAGCGAGCCGAGCGCCGTCTTGGACGCCGAGTAGGCCACGCCCGCCCCGGGCTGGAACGACCAGCCGGCGTAGGAGGAGATCACCACGACCTGCCCGCCGCGCTCGCGCAGCTGCGGCAGCGCGGCATCGATGGTGGAGGCGACGGCGGTGAGGTTCGTGGTGACGATCGCGTCGAACTCGGCGAGGTCCTGGTCGTCCCAGCGGCGCCGCGGCGCGTTCAGCCCGGCCGCGAGGACGAGCGCGTCGATCCCGCCGAGCTGCTCGGTGACCAGCACAGCCGTCTCCCGCACCGCCGTGCGGTCCTGCACGTCCAGGGGTGCGACGAGCGCCGTGCCGCCAGCGTCCCGGATCTCGCGGGCGAGCTCCTCGAGCACCTCGCGGCGCCGGCCGCTCAGCGCCACGTTCCAGCCGGAACGGGCGGCCTGCAGCGCGGTCGCGCGCCCCATCCCGCTGCCCGCGCCGGTGATCCATGCGGTGCGCGGTTGTGTGCTGCTCATGGTGCTCCTCCTCGTGGGCGGCCGACGGTGACGGCACGCCACCTCCGCAATAGTATGACTATTGAGTGCGGCCGCGGGGTCGCGCCGAGCGAGCGGCTTCTGTGCCGCAGGAGAGGACAGGGCGATGGAGCTGGATCTGAGGGACAGGGTGGTCGTCGTGACCGGGGCGGGCCGCGGCATCGGCGCCGTGATCGCCGAGCGCTTCGCCGGCGAAGGGGCGCAGGTCATCGCCCTGGACCTCGCTGTCCCGGAGGGCGGCGTGGATGCCGCACCGGCGGTGGAGGCAATGCGCTGCGACGTCGCCGACCCGGACTCCGTCGCCGCCGCGGTCGAGGCGATCATCGCCCGCCACGGCCGGATCGACGTGCTCGTGAACAACGCCGGGATCGTCACCGACTCGACCGTGGTCGAGACCGACTGGGCCACCTGGCAGAAATGCTTCGACGTGAACGTGGGCGGGACCTTCCTCATGTGCCGGGCCGTCGCCCCGCACATGCAGCAGGCCGGCCGTGGCCGGATCCTCAACGCCGCCTCGTTCGCCGCGATCGTGCCGAGCGTGGGCAGCGCCGCCTATGCCGCGTCGAAGGCCGCCGTGGTGGCGCTGACCCGCGTGCTCGCCTCCGAGCTCGGCCCGCACGACATCACCGTCAACGCCTACGCCCCCGGCATGGTCCCCACCGCGATGAACGGTTTCGCCGACATGCCAGCCGAGCAGCAGGATCGACTGCTGGACACCCTCTCGCTGCGCCGCTGGGAGAGCCCCGACGACGTCGCTGACCTGCTGATCTTCCTCGCCAGCGACCAGGCCTCGTACATCACCGGCACCCTCGTGGACGTCTCCGGCGGCAAGCTCGCCACGCAGATCCCCGCGAAGGCGTACGGTCGCTGAGCTCTGCGCCGTGCCCTGGGGTCAGCCGACCCGCAGCCGGTGCTCCCCGGGGCCCGGCTCCAGCAGGACCCGTGTCCCTTCCCGGTGCACGGGCGCGCGGGAGCCGTCGATGAGGTGCTCCACGTCGAGCTCCTCGGGGATCCAGAACTCGCTCGGTGCCTCGGCGTCGGCCCCGTCCCAAGCGGCGCGCCAGCCGCCGCCTGCCGAGGTACCTGAGCGGAGGTTCCGTCCGGCCACGGCGCGGGGTCTCGGCCGACGCAGCGCCCGACCCGCCTCGGTGCGCTCCACGCCTGCCTCCCAGCACCAGTAGAACCAGCTCCACGCCCACTCGTCGAACATCTCCAGCTGCGCGCTCGCGTGGCGGGTGATCCCCTCGTGGGTCCCGAACGCGCCCCATTCGCCGACGATCACGGGCACGCCGAGGCGGTCCGCGGTCTCCGCGGCGCGGGAGAAGATCGTGGTGACGCGGGTGTCGCTCGCGAGAAGCATCGCCTCGGTGTCCACCACCAGGTCGTAGCCGTGCGGGGAGTACACCCAGGCGTGGTCCGGCAGCGGCGGGATCGGGGCGGGCACGCCGATGTTCCCGAAGTAGTCGTGCTCGCGCAGGATCAACCCGTCCGGGTCCGCCTCCCGCAGCACCGCCGCGACCTCGCAGTACATCGCGTGCAGCGGCCCCTGCTCATGCGCGGCCAGCAGTGGGGAGACCCGGTCGCCGAGCTCGCGGTGCAGGGCCGGGTCCTCGAGGCGGCCGAGCAGGGCGAGCTTCTGCTCAGGGTCGGAGAACGCGGCGGCGACCTGCTCCGGGGACTGCCCGATCAGCTCCGCGGCGGCGGCGAGGATCCCGCCGAAGATCTCCGCCGACGCGCTGCCGGGGGTGGGCTCGTTGAGCACGTCGTAGCCGAGCATCGCCGGGTGGTCGCCGAAGCGATCGGCGAGCATGCCCCACATCCGCACAAAGCGGTCCCGGATCCCGATCCCGCCCGGCCGCTCGGCGTCCGCCCAGAACGCGTCGAGCGCCTCGTGCACGGCTGGCGAGGAGAGGTACGCGTCCGACCACAGCTCGGTGGCCTCGAAGGGCTGCTCGGTGAGGGTCGCCCAGTCCGGGGCGCCGTTGCCGAAGCGCTGCGAGAACAGGTCCTGGTGTCCGTCGAGGACCACGGCGAGGCCCGCCTCGTGCAGCAGGTCCAGCTGCTCGCCGAGCCAGGTCAGGTGCTCCTCGGAGTACTCGCCGGGCGCGGGCTCCGTCGCCGCCCAGTTCACGCCGAGCCGCACGCTGTCCAGCCCGAGCGCGGTGAGCGCGGCGAGGTCCTCGCCGGTCCAGACCCCACGGAACGTCGCAGGATCGCTCGCGCCGGGGCTGCCCTTGCCCACCAGGTTCATGCCGTGCAGCACCCGCTGCCGTCCGTGACCATCGACCAGCGCGTTCCCGTCCGTGCGCAGTGCCATGCCTGCTCTCCCCTCGT
>DAHVRS010000362.1 GCA_027322375.1 Brachybacterium sp.
GGGGTCGCCGAGAGGTACTGCGGGAACTCCTCCTGCATCGTCTTGAAGTGCGGGGAGTTCACGTGCGGGCCCGCGCCCTCGTCCGTGAACGCCTCGATGAGCACGTAGGTGTTCGGCTCCTTCACGCTGCGCGACCACTCGAACCAGAGATTGCCGGGCTCGGCGAGGGTGGTCTCGGTGAACTCGCGCGCGATCTCCGGCCACTGATCGGCGAACTCGGGCTTCACCGGGAACTTCACGTTGATGAGGATCATGTCGGGTCCTTTCGTCGGTTCGGGACCAGCCTGCCCTGTTCAGGCCGGTCACGGAACCTTGATTCTCGCAGGGCAAGAAGCCCTCCTCAGGCAGAATGAGCCGGGAGAGGAGAGGCGATGACGACTCCGGGGACCGGCACCGACGGCGGCCCCGACCAGCTGCGCACCCAGCTCGAGGAGATCGCTGCGCGCGGCATCGCCTGGGAGCATCAGGAGTTCGTGCCCGGCACCAGCTGCCTGGCCGCGACCATCTCGGCCGACGACGGCATGCTCGTGGGCACCGTCGCCGTCTCCGCACCCGTGGCCGCCTACGAGGGGCGGATCCGCCAGGCCGAGCACCTCGCCGTGTCCCTCCGCGCCGGCACGGTCTGAGCTGAGCAGCCGGGCTCCTGGTGAGGTCCACGCCCGGGGCCCGGTGTCGGGCCGCGCTCCGGGAGCGTCGGCTGCGGCTCCGGCAGCCCCACAGACATCGAGTGCTGCATCTGGACCGCTTCGAGCGACGTGAAGCGGTCCAGATGCAGCACTCGGTCGTGGTGGCGCCGGGTCAGACGTTGACGGTGACGTCCCCGGCCTCGCGCAGCGTCTTCGCGAGCGAGGTCGCGACCTCGTTCTGCTGCTCGGCGGCGGCCTGCTGGGCGAGCTGGTCGCGCACATCCTCGAAGGCGGGCAGGTCCTCGGCGGAGCCGCCGGCCTGGGTCTGCTGCTCGGCGAGCGCGTCGTACTGGGCCTTCAGCTCCTCCTCGCTCGGCTCCTTGATGTCCGCCTCCTGCTCGAGATAGGTGCTGATCTCGAACTGCGAGGCGGCATCCTCGCGAACCTGCTCCTCCGGGTAGCCCTGCTGCGTCAGCGTCGAGACGACCTCATCGCCGGAGGCGAGGCCGTTCTGCTGCGCGATCTGGTCGAGGGTCGCGTCGATGTCCTCGTCGGACGCTGTGATGCCGGCATCCTGCGCGCCCTGCCGCAGCAGCTCGTTGTCCACGAGCTGGTTCGCGACCTGCTCCTTGAGCGCGGCCTCGTCGACCGGCTCGCCGCCCTGCTGCGACTGGATAGTCATCTGCTGGAACTGGGACTGGTAGACCTGGACGAAGTCGTCCTTGGTGATCTCCTCACCGTTCACGGTCGCGACCACGTCGGGGACGTCGGAGACGTCCGCCTCGGGCATCTGCTCGCCGGCCTGGGCGCCACCGGCGTCGGACGCCGCGGGGGCGGCGCCGGCGTCGCTCGCGGCCGACGGGTCCTCGTTCTGGCCTCCGCACGCGGCGAGGCCGAGCGTGGCGGTGAGGGCGAGGGCGGCGAGCGTGCGCCGCAGGATCGAGGTGCTTCGGACCTTCACTGTGCCTCTTGGGGTCGTGGGCCCGGGCGACGCTACGCCCCGAACCCTGGGACGGCGGTGATGCGCCGCCCAGATTCCGGTCAGGAAAGCCGATTCCGTGCGATGACTCTCGTCATGCGTCCCCGGCTCAAGCGTCCTCTGCCTCTTCGTCATCGTCCGTGAGGTGGGCGAGCGCAAACACCGTCATTGCCTCCCGCACGTGCTCGGCGAAGACCCGCCCGTCCACGGTGAAGGTCGCCGTGAAGCGCGGATCGGCCACGTACATGTCCCCGAGGCCCACGAAGGCGTCGGCCCCGGGCGTTCGCCCGCCCCAGCTGCGTCCCACCCAGGTGTGCAGCCGGGCGGTGAGTGCCTGCACCTCCTCGTCGTCGGCCGGCAGCCCCCGCGCGGAGGTGTCCGCGAAACCCGCGACGAGAGCGTCGAGCTCGCTGCGGAAGCCCTGCTTGCCCTCCTCGCTGAGACCGCGCCACCAGCGGTCAGAGTCGGCGTAGGCCTGCGCGCCCCAGCGCTGCTCGACCTCCTCGCGGTGCTGGGTGTGATCGAATCCGTCGAACATCGTCTCGGCCATGAGTTCTCCTCCGGTCTCCAGGGTCCTGATCGTGGTGCGCACCGAGGCGGACAGGCGGTCCAGCCGCTGCCGCTCCTGCGCGAGCTGCGCGGCATGGGCGCGCAGCGCCTCGACCGCATCGACCTGCTCATCAAGCACGGCCCCGATCTCGGCGAGAGCCAGACCCAGTTCGCGCAGGAGCAGGATGCGCTGCAGGCGCAGCAGGCCGGTGCGGTCGTAGAACCGCTGCCCGCCGTACCCGACCCGGCTCGGTGCGAGCAGACCCACCTGCTGGTAGTGGCGCAGCGTGCGGCTCGTGACACCGGTGCTGCGCACGACCTCCTGAATCGCCCACTCCTGCTGGTGCCCCTCGTGCGGATCTCTGCTGGTGCCGTCCACGCTCATCCCTCCTCATTCCTCTCGGTGCAGTCCTGATCATTGCGGCTGACGTCGCGTCAAGCGCAAGGGGGCACCCTGGACCAGCTTCAGGACGACGACGCCCGCCGGCCGTGCGCGGCACGGGTGGCGGGCGCCGGGATGCGTGGAGTCAGCCCTGAGCAGTCGGTGCTCAGCAGCCGTCGATGCTCAGTAGCCGATGGACTTCAGGTACTCGCGAGACTCGCGGATGCAGTCGATCGGGTCGCGGCCGTAGGTGTCGTCCTGCTCGATGAGGAAGTACTCGGCGCCGGCCTTCTCCGCGGCGGGGAGCAGCGCGGGCCAGTTCATGTTGCCCTGGCCGACCTCGGCGAACTGCCCCAGCGACAGGAAGGTCCCGTAGAACTCCTTCATGTCCATCTCGCCGGCCTCGAAGCGCTTCACGGCGTCCTCCGGCATCGGCGCGACGCGGAAGTCCTTGACGTGGATCAGCTTGCAGGCGCCGGCGTAGGCCTCGAGCATGTCCAGCGGCGCCATGCCGCCGCGCTGGACCCAGTGCAGGTCCACCTCGAACAGCAGCGAGGGAGCCACGCGGCGGACGATGTCGAAGATCCGCTCGCCCTCGAACTGGATGAGGTCGACGTGGTGGTTGTGGTAGCAGAGCGTGATGTCCTTCTCCGCGAGACGGGCCGCGTACGGCTCGACCTCCGCCGCCCACGCCTCGCAGGCCTCCTTGGAGACCATCGCGGAGAACGGCATCATGCCGATGCGCAGGAAGCGGGAGCCGGTCTTCTCGCACGCCTCGACGGCGCGGTCGAACTCGGTCTCTAGCGGGAAGCCGTTGCCGCCGGGCTTGATCGAGACGCTCATCGCGGCGGTCTCGACGCCGAAGTCGGCCTTGCCGCGCACGAGGTCGTCGATGAGCTCATCGGTCATCTCCACCTGGGAGACCTCGACGGCGTCGATGTCGAGCTCGCGCACCTGGCGCAGGATCTCGTACATCCCCTTCTCGTTGATCTGGTCCTTGAGCATCATGAGCTGGAGTCCGAGGACGGGCATGGGTGTTCTCCTTGGTGGTCGTGACGGGATGAGACGCGCCGGGGGTGCTCAGGAGCGAGTGGGGTACTTGCCCTCGGCCTCGATGCGCTGGTTCAGCTCCGCGAGGTACTCCTCGGTCGGGTAGTCCACGAGGTCGATCTCGCGGCCGGTCCAGGCCGACAGCTGCATGCCGGAGGCCAGGCGCACGCCGTTGATGCCCTCGGCGCCGTCGGCGATCAGCGGGGTGCCGTCGTTGACGTGCGCGGCGAAGTTGGTCAGGACGTCGATGTGCTGCTTGCCCCAGACCGACTCGTACTCCTTCACCTCGGTGGTGTAGAGCTCGGCGGAGTCGATCTTGCCCATGAACAGGCGGCCCACGTCCTCGGTGGACATGCCGTCGGAGAGCGAGCGCTCGTCCTGCTTGAGGCGCGTGATCGTGACCTTCTTCGAGTTGTCGACGACGACCTTGCCCTTGTCGAAGAGCATCTCGAGGCGGTCGGTGCCGATGATGTCGTTGGTCGAGGTCATGAAGTGTCCGGTGGCGCCGTCGCCGAAGTCGACGACCGCGTTGACCTCGTCCTCGGTGGCGATGTCGCGCTGGAAGCCGAAGGCGCACTTCGCGAAGACCTTCTTCGGGGTGCCGGCGAGCCACTGCCACAGGTCCAGCTGGTGGGGTGCCTGGTTCACCAGGACGCCGCCGCCCTCGCCGCCCCAGGTGGCGCGCCATGCGGACTGGTCGTAGTAGGCCTGCGGACGCCACCAGGTGGTGATGATCCACGAGGTGTGGCGCAGCTTCCCGAGCTCGCCGGAGTCGATGAGCGCCTTGAGGTCCGTGTAGACGGGGTTGGTGCGCTGGTTGAACATGATCGCGAAGGTGGTCTCGGGGTGCGCGGCGGCGAAGGAGTTCATCTCCTCGACCTGCTTCGTGTACACGCCGGCGGGCTTCTCGGTGAGGGCGTGGATGCCCTTGCCGATCGCGGTGATCGTCATCTCCGGGTGGAGGTAGTGCGGCACGGTCGTGACGATCGCGTCGACGTCACCGGAGTCGAGCATGGCGACGTAGTCGTCGTAGAAGGGGACGTCCGGGTGCTTCTCGGCCGCCAGCTCCTTCTTCGCCGGGTCGGTGTCCGCGATGGCGCCGAGGCTCATGCCCGCGACCTTGCCGTCGGCGATGACGCCGGCGTACATGCCGCCCTGGGCTCCGAGTCCGATGATGCCGAGACGGACGTTCTTCTCCGACATGGTGTCTCCGTTCCTTCGTGGGGCCGCGTCCGGGATGGCCGCGGGCCGATGGGGTCGTGGGCGGGGGAGGGACGGCAGCGCCGTCCCGAGGAATGCGGGGCGTGGAAAGGCCCGAGATCGACCCTACCTGCGCCAGCGATCCCGGGAAAGGGATTGCCAGCGCAGGGGGCCGACGGTGTCAGGCCTGCTCAGCCGGTCCAGCCTGGCCGGCGGCGGCAGCGGCCGCGGCGGCCTCTGCGTGCTTCACCTCGAGCAGGGC
>DAHVRS010000385.1 GCA_027322375.1 Brachybacterium sp.
TCGAGGGCCGCCTGAACGGCTTCTACAAGGAGAACTGCCTCCTGGACCAGGCCTTCGCCAAGGATCCGAAGAAGTCCGTCGGTGCGATCGTCGAGGAGGTCGGCGGCACCGTCACCGGCTTCCTGCGCTTCCGCGTCGGCAACTGATCACCCGTCGGGGGCGCCGTCGCAGCGCCCCCGGCCTGGTCGCACGTGAGTGCGGCCACCTCCCCGCGGCCCCGCACCTGAGGTGCGGGGCCGCGCCGGTATCATCACCGAGGACCCAGCGCGGAAGGACCGACATGACCCAGACGTTCACGTCACCGATCCCTGTTCTCCCGAAGCGAGAGGACGGGCGTCGAGTCCTCCTGAAGCTCTCGGGCGAGGCCTTCGGCGGAGGCGCCGTCGGCGTCGACCCCGATGTCGTCTCCCGCATCGCGGGAGAGATCGCGGAGGGGGTGGCCCAAGGCGTGGAGTGCGCGATCGTCGTCGGCGGTGGCAACTTCTTCCGCGGCGCGGAGCTCTCCCAGCGCGGCATGGACCGCCGCCGCGCCGACTACATGGGCATGCTCGGCACCGTCATGAACTGCCTCGCCCTGCAGGACTTCCTCGAGCAGCGCGGCGTCTCCACCCGCGTGCAGACCGCGATCGAGATGGGCCAGGTCGCTGAGCCGTACATCCCGCTGCGGGCCGTGCGCCACCTCGAGAAGGGCCGCGTGGTCATCTTCGGCGCCGGCGCCGGGATGCCGTACTTCTCCACCGACACCGTGGCCGTCCAGCGCGCCCTCGAGATCGGCTGCGAGGAGGTCCTCATGGCCAAGAACGGCGTGGACGGCGTCTACGACTCCGATCCCCGCAGCAACCCCGACGCGAAGAAGCTCGAGCACGTCACCTACGCCGACGCCCTCCAGCAGGGACTCAAGGTCGTGGACTCCACCGCCTTCAGCCTGTGCATGGACAACGCCCAGCAGATGATGGTCTTCGGGCTCGACGAGCCGGGCAACATCACCCGCGCCATGCGCGGCGACCGGATCGGCACCGTCGTCACGAAGTGACGGACCGGCCCACCCGCACTTGACGGTGCGAGACAATGGACTCGACCATCCACGAGAACGAGGAGCATCCGTGAGCGACGACACCCCGAGCATCCTGAAGGACGCCGAGGACCGAATGAGCAAGTCCGTCGAGGTGACCAAGGAGGAATTCACCGCGATCCGCACCGGCCGGGCCAGCGCGGCGATGTTCCAGGGCATCACGGTGGAGTACTACGGCGCCCCCACGCCGCTGAACCAGATCGCCTCGCTGCAGTTCCCCGAGGCTCGCACCGTGATCGTCACCCCCTACGACAAGACCGCGATGTCCGGCGTCGAGACGGCGCTGCGCGAGTCGGACCTGGGCGTGAACCCCACCAACAACGGTGACTACCTCCGCGTGGTCCTGCCCGCTCTCACCGAGGAGCGCCGCAAGGACTACGTCAAGCTCGCGCGCAACAAGGCCGAGGAGGGCCGCGTCTCCGTGCGCGCCAGCCGCGGCAACGCGAAGAAGGCCATCGAGAAGCTGGTCAAGGACAAGGAGATCGGCGAGGACGAGGGCACTCGCGCGGAGAAGGAGCTCGAGCTCGTCACCAAGAAGTACATCGACCAGATCGATGAGGCGCTCGGCCTCAAGGAGACCGAGCTCGAGACGGTCTGAGCCTCGGCACATACCGTGAGCACCCACTCGGCGAGCAGTTCGACGGCCGCCCCGTCCCCGGACGAGGCGGTCGTCGCCGTGCCCGCTGAGATGCCCGCCGAGGAGGGAAAGGCCAAGCGTCGCGGCGCGGGACGGAACCTCCCCGCCGCGATCGCCGTCGGCCTCGCGCTCGTGGGCGTGCTGGTGCTCGCGGTGCTCGTGGTGCCGCAGGCCTTCCCGGTCGTCGCCGCGATCACGATGTCGCTGGCGATGCTCGAGCTGGTGCGCGCGCTGTCCCATGCGGGGCTGCGCCTGCCCGCGGTGCCGCTGCTCGTGGGCGTGGTCGGGATGGTGGTCTCCACCGTCGTCTTCGGCGCCGAGGGGCTGCTGATCGCGACCGCCGCGGCGGTGTGCGTGCTCATCCTGTGGCGGGTCAGCGAGTCGATGGGGCTCAGCGCCCTGCGTGACGTGACCGGCGGCGTGTTCGCTCTGGCCTGGGTGCCGTTCCTGGGCTGCTTCCTGCTGCTGCTCATGCAGCGGGACCAGGGGGCGGCCCTCGTGATGCTCGCCGTGCTCGGCCCCGTCGGCAACGACATCGGCGGCTACATCGCCGGGGTCCTGTTCGGCGCGCACCCGATGGCGCCGCGGATCAGCCCGAAGAAGAGCTGGGAGGGCTTCGCCGGCTCCCTGCTGCTGGGCACCGCCCTGGTCACAGCGGTCAGCGTGCTCGCGCTGAACCTGCCCTGGACCGTGGGCGTCGCGATCGGCGCCGTGCTCGTCATCGTCTCCACCGGCGGCGACCTCTCCCAGTCGCTGCTGAAGCGAGACCTGGGGATCAAGGACATGGGGCACCTGCTGCCCGGACACGGCGGCGTGCTGGACCGGGTCGACTCGATCCTCCTGGCCGCCCCCACCACCTACGTCATGCTGGAGGTACTGCTGTCATGACCCGCCCCGAGGACCCTGCCCGTCGGCCCGAGCCGACCCCGGTCGCCCTCGCCACCAACCCCGACCTCTCCCGCGAGGCGATCCCGGGACAGAAGGTCGCGCTCGCGCCAGGCCAGCTGCAGCTGCGCCCCACCCGTCGCGGCAAGCCGCCGGCGCACCTCGCGGACCTCTCGCTCGAGGAGCGGATCGAGGCGGTCAAGGAGATGGGCCTGCCCGGCTTCCGCGCCAAGCAGCTGTCCGTGCACTACTTCGAGCACTTCACCACGGACCCCGAGGATCTCACCGACATCCCCAAGGACCGTCGCGAGGAGCTCGTGGAGCGCTTCTTCCCGCCGCTGCTGAGCCTCGTCTCGCGCCAGAGCGCGGATCACGGCGCGACCCAGAAGTTCCTGTGGAAGCTGTTCGATGGGCCGATGGTCGAGTCCGTCCTCATGCGCTACAGCGACCGCGTCACCCTGTGCATCTCCTCCGAGGCGGGCTGCGGCATGAACTGCCCCTTCTGCGCGACGGGGCAGATGGGCCTGACCCGCAACCTCTCCACCGCCGAGATCCTCGAGCAGGTGCGGATCGCGAACCGGATGCTCTCGCGCGGCGAGCTGCCCGGCGGTCCCGGTCGCGTCTCGAACATCGTGTTCATGGGGATGGGCGAGCCGCTGGCGAACTACCGGCCGGTCGCCACCGTCTGCAAGCGGCTGAACGCTCCCGCTCCCGAGGGCTTCGGCATGAGCGC
>DAHVRS010000405.1 GCA_027322375.1 Brachybacterium sp.
GTCCGGCGGTCACCTTCTGCTGGCCGTCCTCGGGGGTGAAGCGCCAGCTCCCACTGCTGCCGTCCAGATGACCGGGCACTTCGCCCAGCGTGCCGGGGATGCGCAGGGGGCCGGCGGGGGACAGACCGGAGTCCAGTGTGATGGTCACCGTCCCGGTGTCGGTCTCGGGCGTGGAGGACGGGGTCGCGACGGGGCGGTCCAGGCCGCGCATCAGCAGGGTGTGGGCGGAGGTCGTGGCCCCCACCCCGTAGGCGTGGACGGTCGCGGGGGCCGCGGCCAGGATCAGGTGCTCATGGATGCGGATCGGCACGGGCGTGGCCTCATCGCCGCCCTCCGAGCTCATCGAGGACGAGCCCCACAGGGTGATGGGGCGGGACGGGTCCTCACTGGAGAGCAGCCGCCGTGAGGCCTCGCTGCCGGTCAGGGGGCCGGGGAGCTCCGCGGGAGGGGGTGCGCCGGGCGCGGCCGGGGCGGCGAGCGACGGCGCGGGCATCGAGGTCCTCCGGAGGTGGTGCGCGAACGAGGGCGCTCATCGTCGCCCGCAGCCTCGATGGTACGCGAGGGAAGGCTGCCACCAGGCGCAGCAGGCCACGAGAGGGGCGCGCCCGCCGGGCTCGCTGGGGGATCAGCGAAAGTCGTAGTCGACGACGACCGGCGCATGGTCGGACAGCCGCACCCCACCGTGCTCCCGATCGACGTGGGCTCGCACGGCGGTGCGCGCGAGACGCGGGGTGGCCAGGTGGTAGTCGATGCGCCAGCCCGCGTCCTTCGCGAAGGACTGTCCCAGCCACGACCACCACGAGTACGGGCCGTCCTCGTCCGGGTGCAGGCTGCGCACGACGTCGACGAGGGTGCGCGGGGTCAGCTGCTCGCCCAGCCAGGCGCGCTCCTCCGGCAGGAATCCGTCATTCTGCTGATTGCGGCGCCACGCGGCGAGATCCTGCCGGGTGTGCGCGATGTTCAGGTCGCCCAGCAGCAGGAACTCGCGACCGGCCGCCGCGGCCGCGCGGCGGGTCCGGGTGAGGTAGCGCGAGAATGCGGCCATGAACCCCATCTTCCGTGTGTAGCGGGCACCTCCGTCGGGCGCCTCGCGCATCCGCCCGGGACGCTGCAGCTCGGCCGGCAGACCGCCTTTGGGCAGGTACAGACAGGCGACGGTGAGAGGTGCGTCCGCCAGATCGACCTCGATGTAGCGCCCCTCGGCGAGGAACTGCGCCAGACCTCGCGCGAGGGGGACGCGATCGGGCGCCGCCACGGAGCCGATGCCGCTGTTCTCCCCGCCGCCGCGCAGATCACCTCTGCGCTGCGGGCCTGCCACGAGGGCGGAGCCGTTCCACGTCCTGATCGCCGCGGGCTCCTGCCGGGTGAGCACCGCGACCCCGTTGCGGCCGGGGAGGGAGCCGGGGTCGAAGGCGACGTGGTAGCAGCCGAACGCCGCCGCGGGCAGCTTGTCCGCCTGCGCTCTGACCTCCTGGAGAGCGATCACGTCGCTGCCCCGAGTGGTCAGCCAGTCCCCGAACCCGCGGCGGTGTGCGGCGCGGATCCCGTTGACGTTGACGGTGGCGATGCGGCGCATGGCGAGAGGCTTCGTGCTCGGAGCCGGCTCACGCCACGAGGTCGTCGCCGACCACGGGGCCCTCGGTGTTCGGCTTCCACCCCAGAGCGGGAGCCACGTGCGTGGCGAAGTTCTCCAGGATGTGCAGGTTCAGCTCCACGCCCAGCTGGGAGGGGACGGTCAGCATCAGGGTGTCCGCGCTCATCACGGCGGCGTCGGCCGTCAGCTCCTCGATCAGCTGATCGGGCTCGCCCACGAAGGTGCGGCCGAAGGTGGAGCGATGACCGTCGATGATGCCGATCTGGTCGGCGCCGCCGCCCACTCGCAGCCCGAACATCAACGCATCGCGCTCGTCGAGCACCGGGAAGACGCTGCGCGAGATCGAGACCCGGGGCGGGCGGGTGTGCCCGGCCTCGCGGTAGGCGCTGCGGAAGCGCTCGATCTGCTCGGCCTGCAGCTCGCTGAAGCCGGCCCCAGTCGCCTCGGTCAGCAGGGTCGAGCTCATCAGGTTCAGACCCTGCCGGCCGACGTTCTCGGCGCTCTCGCGCGAGCCGGCTCCCCACCAGATCCGCTCCACCAGATCGGGGGAATGGGGCTCGATGCGCAGGTCGGCGCCCGGCGCGACGGGGGCACCGTAGGGTTGCTGCGCGGCGCGGGCCACGGGTTCGCCGCGGATGGCTTCGAGGAACAGGTCGAACTTCTCCCGGGCGATGTCCGCGCCCCGCGGGTCCGTCGAGCCGGTGTAGCCGAAGGCCTCCCAGCCGCGGTCGGCCGGCTCGGGGCTGCCGCGCGAGATGCCCAGGGCCACCCGGCCGTCGGCGATCAGGTCCAGCGCTGCGGCCTCCTCGGCGAGGTACAGAGGATTCTCGTAGCGCATGTCGATCACTCCGGTGCCCACCTCGATGCGCTCGGTGCGCGCGGCCACCGCCGAGAGCAGCGGCATCGGGGAGGCGGACTGAGGGGCGAAGTGGTGGACGCGGAAGTAGGCGCCGTTGACACCCAGCTCGTCGGCGCCGACGGAGATGTCGATCGCATCGTGGAGCATCTGCCGGGCCGTGAGGCCGCCGGATGCGGGGCCGCCGCCGTAGTGACCGAAACTGAGGAATCCGAAAGCACGCATGATGGCTCCCACCCTAGCTGTGCATTGAAAATTCTACGAACCATCGGTGTGTGCGCTGGGCCCCTACGATGCGTCCATGTGCACGCGATCCGAGCCGACCACCGTGATCGGGCTGATGTCCGGCACCTCCCATGATGCGATCGACGCCGCCGCGGCCCGCCTCTGGAGCGAGGACGACACGCTGGTGCTGCAGCCATTGGGGATGATCAGCGAGCCGTATCCGGCGGCGCTGCGCGACCAGATCGCCGCCGCGCTCCCGCCGGCCTCCACGACGATGGAAGCCGTGTGCCGGCTGGACACCGGCATCGGCCACGCCTTCGCCGAGGTCGCCGCCCGCGCCGCCGAGGAGCTGACCGGTGGCGGGGCCGAGCTGGTCGTCTCCCACGGTCAGACCCTGTACCACTGGGTCGAGGACGGCACGGTCCGGGGCACGCTGCAGCTGGGGCAGCCGGCCTGGATCGCCGAGCGGACCGGCACCACCGTGGTCGCCGACCTCCGCTCGCGCGATGTGGCGGCCGGTGGTCAGGGCGCCCCGCTGGTCAGCATCATCGACGCCCTCTGGCTGTCCGGACGCCGGGCGGCTGCGGTGAACCTGGGCGGCATCGCCAACGCCACGCTGGTCGATCCCCGGCGTCCCGCCCTCGCCTTCGACACCGGACCGGCCAATGCGCTGATCGATGCCGCGGTGCGGGCCGGCACCGGTGGCGCCGAGCAGTTCGATGCGGACGGCCGCCTCGCCGCCCGCGGCGCCGTGGACCAGCAGCTGCTCCAGCTGCTCCTGGAGGAGGAGTACTATCGCCGCCCCGCCCCCAAGTCCACCGGCAAGGAGCTCTTCCACCCCGGTTACCTGGACCGCTTCCTCGCAGGCCGCAGCCCTTCCCTCGA
>DAHVRS010000381.1 GCA_027322375.1 Brachybacterium sp.
GGCTCCGTCTCCCTCGCCGTCTCCTTCGGCATGCCGGCCGCCTGGGGCGCCGCCTTCCCCGTCGCGATCTGCGTGACCTCGATCCTCGGAGGGATCTGGGTGAGCGTGCACAATCGCGAGCCGCGCCGACGCACCGTGCTGACCTGGCTCGCCGTGACCCTGTCGGGTGTCGCGATCGTGGGCTTCGGCCACTCGATCGCCGCGACCGTCGTGGGCGCGCTGCTGGTCGGAGCGGTGCTCGCGCCGCTGGCGACCTACTACTCCCTCGTGCTGGACCGTCTGGTCGCGCCCGAGCACCGCGCGGAGGTGTTCGCGCTGCTGCGCACCGCGAACGCACTGGGCATCATCACCTCCTCCGCACTGATCTCGATGGTCTCGATGGATGCGACCTTCACGGTGGTGATCACGGCGATGAGCGTGGTGCTGGTGGTGACCGGCGTCGTGTTCACCGCGGCCTGGGTCGAGGTGCGGCGTCGGCGCCTCGCCCGCGAGGCCGCGGAGGCCCGCGCGCACGGGGCGGCCGCGGAACGCACCGCGACCGCCCCCACCCGCTGAGTCAGCCGAGTCTGTTTCAGCCCAAGCCGTGCCCGATCGGGAACGCCTCCCCGCTGCCGTCGGCCGTGGGGATCGGGACAGGCAGGGTGCCCGACGGCTTCACGGTCCCGGCGAGCACGCCGGCGAGGGCGCGGAGCGACACGTCCGCGGTCGAGTAGGTCGCCAGTGACGCCGCCACCTCCCCCACATGCACCACGTCGTATGGGTTGCGCACCGCGGCGTGCACCACGGAAGTGCCGCTGCCGGCGAGCGCGCCGACGAGCGCGACCTGCGAAGCCGGGGTGGTGAAGCCGGAGGAGGAGGTCAGCACGAGGACCGTGTCCACCGCGGCGGCGGCCTCCGCGGCGTCCTCCGGAATCGGACCGTTCAGCGCGGTCGCGGCGTGGCCGAGACTGATCAGCTCATCGACCACGACGTCGAGCTTCGCCGCCCCGCCCGCGCCGGTGACCAGCACCGTCGCGCCGTCGGCGAGCGGCAGCGCAGCGCCGTCGTCAGTGATCAGGGTGAGGGAGTCCTCGGCGACCTCCTGCACGCGCGCATGCGCCCGACGGGTGCCGACGGCTCGTGTCGCAGCGGCGGGGTCCACGGCGGTGCCGTCGAACAGGCCGCGGCGCAGCTTCTGCGCGAGGATGCGCCGCACGGACTGATCCCGCCGCTCTCGAGAGCAGCGGCCTGCGCATCGTTCGAGAGAGTCGCGATCTGTCCGAGGGACTGGAGGTTGTCGCTCCAGACGAAGTAGATCAAGCCGCCCACGTGGTGGGTGCGGACGATGTCCGCGATCGTGTCGACGCCGGTGGTCGAGGTGTTCGAGACATGAGGCTGGTCAGCTGTCGAGCCGTAGCCGACGGCGACGAAGAGCTGGCCGATCTTCTGCTCGATGCTCATCTCGGCGAGCAGCTCCTCGATGCGCTCTGAGCCCTTGCCACCTCCCTTCGTGGGGGCGGCGTGGGCGAGGGCGGGCAGGGCGGTGGCGGCGCCCGCGAGGGTCGCGGCGGTGAAGGCGCGGCGGGTGAGGGTGCGGGTGGTGCGGGGCATGGGATGTCCTTCGCAGAGGTCAGTAGCGGCGGTAGCGCTGGGTGGAGGCCTCGAAGCGCTTGGCTTCCTTGCGCCAGGCCTCGACGATCGCCTCGGCGGGTTCACCCGCCTCGAGCATCGCGCGGGTGCGCTTCGTGCCGGAGAGCTGGTCGATCCAGCACGTGTCCTCCGGGGTGCGGCAGGCATCGCCCTCGCGCCAGTCCACCTCGTCCACGGTGCGCAGCAGGGCGGAGAGGACGTGGATGCCGGTGCGGACGGGTTCGTAGGCGGCGGCGTCGGTGACGTGCAGCTGGAGTCCGCCGCAGAAGGCGCCGGCGTGCTTGGAGGTGGTGGGGGTGGCGAACATCGGCCGGTAGAGCACGCCCGGCAGGTCTGCGGCCTGCAGCTCGCTGATGATCGCGTCGATGTGCGCCTCGGTGATGAAGGGCGCTCCGAACCACAGGAACGGGGTGGTGGTGCCGCGCCCCTCGGAGATGTTCAGCGACTCGATGAGGCCCGTGCCCGCGTAGACCACGGCGATCTCGGGAGTGGGGATGTTCGGGGAGGGCAGCACCCAGGGCAGGTCTGCGGCCAGCGGATCCTCCGCGTCGTAGCCGCTCATCTCGACCACTGTCAGGTCCACCGCGGCGTCCAGGAACTCGCCGTTGAAGAAGTCGGCGAGCTCGCCCACGGTGAGGCCGTGGGTCTGCGTGATCTCGCGCAGCCCCACGAAGGAGGACAGCTCCGGCTCGAGGACGAAGCCCTCGATGTCGCGACCGAGCGGGTTCGGGCGGTCCAGGACGATGAAGGACTTGTCGTTCTCGCCGGCCGCCTCCATCGCGTAGTAGAGGGTCCAGATGTAGGTGTAGAAGCGGGTGCCGATGTCCTGGATGTCGAAGACGAGCACGTCGACGTCGGCGAGCATCTGCGGGGTGGGCTTCTGAGTCTTCCCGTACAGGGAGCGGACGGGCAGGCCCGTCTTCTCGTCGATGTAGTCCCCGACGGAGCCGCCGGCGGGTTCGGCGCCGCGCACGCCGTGCTCGGGGCCGAACAGGGCGGTCAGCGTGAAGCCGCCGCTCTCCTGCGCGTCGACGAGCAGGTCGATCGTGCTGCGCAGCTCCCGGTCGGTGCCGGTGGGGTTGGTGATGAGGCCGACGTTCTTGCCGTCGAGGAGGGAGAGTGCGTCGGCGGCGAGGAGGTTCTCGACGCCGAGGCGGAAGGAGCCCTTCTTCGCCCTGCCCTTGCCCTTCCCCTTGTCGTTCGGCGCGGCCTGGGCGGCGCCGGCGGCGAAGGCGGCGCCAGCGGGCAGGGCGCTGAGGGTGGCGAGGATGCGGCGGCGGGCCGGCCGAGCAGTGGCCCCCTCCCCCGTCCCGATCGTCGTGGTGGTCGGATCGTTCTCGGCAGGGTTCACCGGTGGGCCTCCGTCATCGTCGTCGGATCGCGTGCCGGGAAGCAGCGGGGGCGCCGCGGGCACGATCCAGCACGCTACCGGCCCGTGGCCCCGGTCACAACCTGCCAGGTGGTCGATCGCCGTCAGGCGGGCAGTGACCAGCGCAGCTTCAGGCCGTCGACATGAGCCGCGAGGATGCCGGGCATGTCGACGTTCGGATCCAGCAGCCACTGCACCTGGAGCCCGTCCATGAGGGCGACCATGGTGCGGGCGATCTCGTCTGCGGGGGCCTCGGGGCGGAGCCAGCCGCGCTCGATCCCGGTCTAGATCTCGCCGCGCAGGAGATCGAGGGTGGTGGTGTAGTGCCGCTCCATCCACTCGTGCGCGGGATGAGCGGGCGGCACGGCCTCGCCGATCATCATCGTGTAGAGCGCGACGAGCTGGTGGCGGGTGGCGTTGATCCGGGCGATCTCGACGAGCCCGTCGAACACCGCCCAGGGAACGTCCTCCGCGGCAGGGGCGGAGTCCATCGCGTCACGATGCTCCAGCACGGCGGCGAGCAACGCGTTCTTCGAGCGGAAGTGGTGGGCGAGGCCCGAGGGGGAGATCCCGGCGGCCTCGGCGACCTCGGCCATGGAGGTGGCGGCGAAGCCGTGATCGGCGATGAGCTCGATCGCGGCGCGCAGTGCGGCCTCGCGGACCACGGACGAGTCCTGGCCACGGGGACGGCCCGGACGGCGACGACCCGGACGGGGTTCCCTCGCGCTCATGCTGCTCCTTCGATCGTTCGAGGATCAGTGTTCCATGAGCACGCGAGGGACCCCGCCCGGGTCAGTGAGAGGCTCGTGGCCTCACTTCACGCCACGGATGAACATCGTCATGCCTGCGCCGATCACGGCGACGACGAGGGCGGCGACGAGCAGGGCGGTGAAGTCCGTACCGCCCCCGAGGTTCGCGAGCAGGAAGCCGCCGAAGGCGGGGGCGAGGGACTGCGGGAGGGCGTTGGCGATGTTGAACACGCCCATGTCCTTGCCGGCCTCCTCGCGGTTGGGCAGCACCTCGAGCACGAGCGCGAGGTCGACCGCGATGTAGGTGCCGAAGGCGATGCCCATGATCGCTTCGACCACGTAGAAGGCGCCGACGGTGTCCGCGTGCAGCAGCAGGTAGGTGGCGACGCCGAAGATGAGGATCGAGGCGGCGACGAGGACCTTGCGGCGGCCGAGAGCGTCGGAGAGCCAGCCTGCGGCGACGCTCGCGACCATCGAGGTGACGGTGTAGATCGTCACCCCCGTGGCGACGACGCGGACGGCATCGACGGGGTCGACACCGATGTGGTTCTCCATGTACAGCACCCGGAAGGTGGTGAACATGTAGGAGGCGAGGATGATCGTGAAGCGACCGCCCCAGGCGAGACCGAAGTCGGGGAACTTCACAGGGTTGCGCCAGAAGGTGAGGGCGAGCTCGCGCAGGTTGAAGGGGTAGCGGTTCTCGCGCAGCACGGGCTCGGGGAGCATGAAGGCGAAGACCAGCACGAGCACCATGCCGATCAGACCCGGCAGCAGGAACAGCGCGAGCATGTTGCTCGAGAGCCCCGCAGCGAGCCAGGTCGCGATCATGACGGCGAGGTTGCCGGAGATGCCCACGAGACCCGAGGCCTTGCCGTACTGGGCAGGGCTGAGCTGATCCGCGATCGAGGCGACATACGCAGCGAGCGCCAGGTTGCCGGCAGCCTGGGCGAGGAACCAGCCCACCGCCATGACCAGCGCGCTCGGGGCGAGCGCGATGAGGGCGAGGCCCACGAGCATGCCGAGGGAGCCGATGATCAGCCAGGGACGGCGGCGGCCGAAGCGGCTCGTGGAGCGGTCGGAGATGCGACCGCCGAGGGCGTTGAAGATGACCGCGGCGACGGCACCGGGTGCGACCGCGAAAGCGGTGATCGAGGCCGCCTCGGCCGGGCTGCTCGCGAGCAGGCTCGCCTTGACCTGGATGGAGACCGTGGCCGGGCCCATCAGCGCGATGAAGATGCCGAGCTGGCCCAGCATGATGCCGGCGACGAACCACCAGGGTCGCGGCTTGTCGAACTCGATGCCGAGGTGCGGGATCGGCAGCTTCGGGCCGATGAGGTTGGGGCTGCCGACCGGATCGATGGTCGAATCGGGCGCGAAGCCCTGCTGCGGGGGCGCTGAGGTCACGGGGACTCCTTCGTCTGAACGTCGTGCACGACGGGAGTGGCTCCCCATGGAGTCATGGGCCTGCTCGCGTCGCGGCCGCAATTATTAGTTGCCATCCACCATTAAGTCGAGCGCAAACCTGCCAGTGGTCACTTTCTGAGACGAGACCGTGACCTCAGCAGGTCACGAGGTGATGTCAGCGCAGGTCAGGCCGCGGCATGACCAGCGGCGAGGTCGAGGAGGTGAGCGAGGACACGCTCGCCGCTCGCGCGCAGACCGTTGTGCTCGTACTCACTGGTCACCCAGGTGCGCAGCCCCGGCAGCAGCGAGGCGGTCGCCATCGAGCCCTCGCGCGGGACGTAGGCGTCGTCGTAGTAGACGGCAGCGGCTCCGGGGACGGTGCAGCGGCGCAGAGCGTCCTCGTCGTACAGGCGCGGCCACTGGTGCTCGGCGAGGAGGTCCGCCGCCTCTGCCCAGGGCGCGAGCTCGGGGTCCTCGAGGAAGAGGTCGCGGTGCATGTGCTCGCCGCCGAGGAGGGTCGGGTCCTCGCGCGCCTCCTCCGGCATGGTGCGATCAGCGGCCCAGCCGGTCGCGACCCCGTCGGCCCAGCAGCTCTCGTGGATCACCGCGTACAGCGGGTTCCGCCCGCTGAAGGGCAGGGCGGCGGCGAGGTCGTGAGCGAAGGCCGGGGAGGCGGGGTCGAGGCCCAGCAGGTAGTGGAGGCGCTCCTGACCCTGGGAGGCGCCGAGGAGGTGGCCGAGCCGGCGCAGGCGCTCCACGCCCACGCTCTGCCCGTCGGGCAGGAGCAGCGTCCCGGCCGCAGCGGAGTCGGCGAGGCGGCGGAAGCGGTCACGGTCGCCGGGGAAGCGGTGCCAGTACCGCTCGGAGCGGGCGATCATGCCCTGCCAGGTGCTGGCGTAGACCTCGTCCATGCCGGGGCCGATCGTCGGGAGCCCGCCGGTGAACAGGGCCTTCTCGACGCTGCCCGGGGCCGCGCTGAGATAGCGCAGCGTGGTGAAGCCGCCGAAGGACTGACCGAGCAGGCTCCAGCGCTGGACGCCCAGGTCCTCGCGCAGCAGTTCGGCGTCGGCGACGATCGCGTCGGCGCGGAAGTGGGTGAGGTAGTCAGCCTGCTGGGCGGCGGTCGCGCCGCGCAGGGTCTCCGCGCCCACGCCGTCCGGCAGCGCGGTGTCGAGTCCTACGGGGGTGGAGCGGCCGGTGCCGCGCTGGTCGAGCATGACCACGCGGTGGCCCTGCAGGGCGCGGCCCAGCCAGGCCGGGGAGGTCGCCTCCAGCGGTCGGGGCGCTTCGGAGCCGGGCCCGCCCTGGAGGAAGACGAGATACGGGAGGTGCTCTCCTCCCGGCGCGGTGACGATACGGGCGAAGAGCTCGATCTGCGGTCCGTCGGGTGCGGCGTGGTCGAGGGGGATCTGCAGGGTGCGGTCCTCGAGGTGGAGTCCGGGCAGGGCCCATTCGGTGGTGCGCATCATGCCTCCAGGGTGGTGTTGCCGGGGAAGAACTCCCAGTCGAAGACGTGCTTCTCGCCGGGGCGTCCCGCGCGGTCCAGGGCGCGGTCGATGAGGATCTTCGAGAGCCGGGCGAAGACGTCATCGACGCCGTAGTAGCTGATCGGGCCGAAGAACTCCGACGTCGCGGGGACGTCGCCGAGGGCGAGGAACTCGAGGTCCTCGGGCACCCGCATTCCCAGGCGCTGGGCGGCGAGCTGGAGGGCGACGGCCTGGTAGCCGGTGAAGCAGATGACGGCCTCGGGCCGGTCCGGGCCCTCGAGCCAGTCGAGCGCGGCCCGGTAGGTGTCGTGGCTGCCGGCGGGGACCACGTGGACGAGGGAGGTGGGGTCATCGCCGTGCGCCTCGACCTCGGCGAGGAAGGTGCGGGTGCGCTCGTGCGCGAGGGCGCCGCCGGGGCGCTCGTCCAGGCCGGGGGCGAGGAGCTGGACCCGTTCGTGGCGTTCGCGCAGGAGCCGGTAGGCGCGGCCGATCGCGGGCAGGGGGCTCGAGGAGACCACGTCGAAGCTCTCGGGCTCCATCGTGGTGGTGAAGGCGACGAGCCCGGACTGGGTCGCCGCGGCCAGGCGGCGCATCTTCTCGGGCCCGTCGGGGACGAAGTCGATGCTGGTGACGAGGGCGGCGTCGGCGGAGGCGCCCAGGAGGTACTCGTACCAGCGGTCATCGGCGAGGACCAGGGTGGACAGGTCGTGCACGAGCGCGTCCTCGCACACCTGGCTGGTCAGCTGCACGCCCCAGGGGTCATCGAGGCTGCCGAGCGTGAGGACGATGCCGCCGCCGCGGCCGGTGCGCATCGCCTGCGC
>DAHVRS010000384.1 GCA_027322375.1 Brachybacterium sp.
TCGCAGGCGAGATCCGCGGCGCGCCGGCCGGGCTCGTGTTCCAGCGCCCCGAGACCCAGTTCGTCGCCGACACCGTCGCCGACGAGCTCGCCGCCTCCGGCGCCACCCCCGAACGAGCCGAGCAGATGCTGGAGATGCTCGATCTCGTCCCCCAGCGGGAGGCGAGCCCGTACCGGCTCTCCGGCGGGCAGCAGCGCCGCCTCTCGATCGGCGCGATGCTGCTCGCCGAGCGGCCCGTGCTGCTCGCGGACGAGCCCGGCTATGGCCTGGACCGTGCCGCGCACGAGACCGTGCAGCACCTGCTGCGCGCCGCCGCGGAGGAGGGGCGCGGGGTCGTGGTCACCACCCACGACCTGCGCACCGTCCGCGCGGCCGACGAGGTCGCGGTGCTGGTGGACGGCCAGCTCCTCCCGCCGCGTTCGCCGGCGGAGCTGCTCGCCGATGAGGACCTTCTGCGGCGCGCGGGACTGCGGGCTGGGGAACCAGGCGCAGAGCCGTCTGGTCCGTCGGCCGAATCCTCGTCATCGGAGTCTCCGCGCCGGGGCGTGCTGTCCCGGCGGAACCCGACGGTGCTGCTCGGCCTCCTCACAGCGCTGAGCATCGTCGCGGTCCTGCTCACGGACCCGATGAGGCTGCTGGTGCTCTACCTGCTGCTCAGCGTGGGGGCGATGGCCGGCTGCTGCCTCGGGCCGCTCGCGCTGCTGCGCGCTCAGCGTCCCTTCGCCCTGTTCGCGCTCGGGATCTTCCTGGTCAACGTCCTCACTCGGCCCGGTCATGAACCCTGGCCCGAGCTGCCCGTGCGCATCACCGCGGAGGGCATCGAGATGGGCATCGCGCTCGCGCTGCGGGCGCTGCTCATCGGCCTCGGCGCGGTCACCGTCGCCCGGGCCACCGCGCCGCGCGAGACGATGACGAGCCTGCAGCAGCATGCGAGGCTGCCGGTCCGGATCGCCTGCGCGCTGCTCGCCGGGCGGCGCCTGCTGGACGAGCTGCCCGCGCGCTGGGCGACCCTCACCCGCGCGCACCGGATCCGCCGGCCCCTCACCGAGACCGGGGAAGTGGCACGGCTGCGGCCACGCCACCTGCTGCGCTGCGCCTTCGCGATGCTGGTCGACGCGGTGCGCGGCGCGGAACGGCTCGCCCTCGCGCTCGAATCCCGAGGCCTCGGCCCGGGTCCGCGGACCGTGTGGCGCCCCGTGCCGCTCGGCGCCGCGGATGCTCTGCTCGTCGGGGCGGTCGCACTCGTCGTCGGCCTCGTGCTGGTGCTCGTGTGAGCTAGTGACGACGCCGCCCCCGTCCTGAGGACCAGGACGGGGGCGGCACGGTCGGATCCGAGTCAGTGTCGGGTCAGAAGCTCTCGCCGGTCAGGCGCTCGTACGCCTCGACGTAGCGGGCGCGGGTCTGCTCGACCACCTCGGCGGGTAGGGCGGGCGGCGGGGTGCCGGAGCCCTTCGACCAGCCGGAGGCGGGGGAGATGAGCCAGTCGCGCACGTACTGCTTGTCCAGGCTCGGCGGGGTGCGGCCGGGGACCAGCGAGTCCGCGTCCCAGAAGCGGGAGGAGTCCGGGGTGAGCACCTCATCGCCCAGCATGAGCGTGCCGTCCGTGCGGGACCGGCCGAACTCGAGCTTCGTGTACGCGAGGATGATCCCGCGCTCGGCGGCGACTCGCCGCGCCTTCTCGAACACGGCGAGGGTCAGCGACTCGAGCTCATCGGTCAGCTCCTCGCCCAGCAGCTCCCGCGCCTGCGCGACGGTGATGTTCTCGTCGTGCTCGCCGGGGCCCGCCTTCGTCGAGGGGGTGAAGATCGCGGGCTCCAGGCGGGAGGCCTCGCCGAGGCCGGAGGGCAGCACGTGCCCGCCCACGGAGCCGCCCGCGCGGTAGTCGGCCAGGCCCGAGCCGGTCAGGTGCCCGCGGGCGATGCATTCGAGTTCCACCATGTCCAGGCCGCGGCAGCGCAGCGCCCGCCCGGCGACAGCCTCGGGGACGTCGGTCGCGGAGAGGACGTGGTGGGGGACGAGCTCCTCGAGCTGGGAGAACCAGAACAGGCTGATCCCGGTGAGGAGGCGGCCCTTGTCCGGGATGCCGGGCTGGAGGGAGTGGTCGAAGGCGCTGATGCGGTCGGTGGCGACCACCAGCACCTCCTGCGCGGCCGACGGGGCGACGCCCGCCGGGACATACAGCTCGCGGACCTTCCCGGAGACGATGTGGTCCCAGCCCGTCAGCTGCGGGGCCTCGACCAGGGGTGCGGTGGTGCTCATGCGGTCTCCT